>DROB01000047.1 GCA_011321985.1 Gammaproteobacteria bacterium
AATACCTATATTAAACAAAGAGTTGAGTTTTATGGCATGAGGTTTGCTTTCTAGTCGGTAACACTGAATTATAATGATATTTAACGAGGATGTTAATGATGAATACTAAAATTAGATCAATGTGTATGGCTATGGCGCTGGTTGTCGCCGCTCCGCTGACAGTGCAGGCTGTTCCGGTTACTTATGACATTGGTTCTGGCACTCAACCAGGTTTTTCTGGTAGCTGGATACATGCTGCGACATCTCAGATGGGAAGCACGGGTTATTATGCGAATGGCATTGCCGCGAGGATTTCAGGTTCTTTGACCATCGATTTTGATATGGGTGGCAATGCGACGTCTGCGTCTGGTCTATTGTCAGGCACCGGTGATTTTGGGCTGGGTTCCGATACCTGGACCATCGATATCACGGGTGGCAGTTCTTCGACTGCGCCAACGTTTATTGGTGGTGATAGTCTCCTGTTATCACTGGATTACACCTTAACTTCAGCGAGTAATGTGTCATCAAGTGGCACATTCTATTTCGCTGATCGTGATTTTAATAACAACACTGCCGATGGTGGTCCAAACCTGATCGCAGGCAATAATCTGTACCTGTGGGGTAATAACTGGATAAATGCTAACGGTGCGGGTGATCGTGATGCCTTTGTTACTACTGGCGGTATAGATGGTAGAAATACTGCTCTCGGTATGGACCTGTTTGGTACGGTAAGAGATGTACCAGAGCCTGGTATACTTGCTCTGCTTGCGATAGGCTTAATCGGTATCGGCGTTAAACGCCGTGCGCTTAACGCTTAAAGCTGGCTACTGAGACAGACAAAAAGCCCATGCTTCATCGCATGGGCTTTTTTATTGCATATTAAGACAAGCTTGCTTGTTTGACCAGCGGTCAGGTCAGCATATCAGGCCAGCCGTTTTTCTCTATATAGTCTTTCAGATTATCAGGTCGGTATCCATCATCTTTATCCCAGCGTTGTTTGACCGAATGATGGATCAGCACCTCACCCTTATCATGTGCGATAGTGCGGTAATGTTTTTTCTTTATCCTGAAAAAGCTTCTTCTCGAATTGTGCAGGGTCGCTAACGGGTTGTTCGTCGTTGACCTTTTCAGGTGTGGTTCTATCGTTAGCCCCGACTTTACAGCTTCATCGCTCATCCAGGACAATGCGATATCAGACAGCAGGGAGCCATCTTTGTCCGGTTTATAACTACCACCGATATTGCTGTGCGCACCGGCAAACCAGACCTGTTTCATATCCATATAATCATTGGGTTCCCAGATCGTCGGTTTGAAATCTTCCCGGTGTTCATCGATGGCCAGGGCATGCCTGGCGATGCGGACGTTGCGCCCGATTCTGGTATCATAAAATTCATCTTTATCATCGAACAGACCAAGAAAGGAGATAGGGATACCCATCGCACCGACCGTATCCCATACACCGATAAATTTTATCTCGCGTGACCGGTGTGAGTGTTGTTTACGAAATTCGATGGATCTCACACCAGAGGGGGCACAGGCTGCGCTGCTTTTTTTGTAATGATTAAACGCTGCCTGTATCAGCGCTGCGTCCGGGCGTTTAAGGATGCCGCAGTTATTGATGAGGCCGCTCAATGCTCTCACCGTGTATGCGCCTCGGCTGAAACCGAACAGATAGATCTCATCACCGGGCGAATAGTTCTGAACGATGTAACGATAATCATCCATGATGTTTTTATGCAGGCCTTTACCGGTAGTTCCCGCTACGAGCGAGTCATGGTAAGAGCCGAGCCCCCAGTCATAAAAGACCTGCTGCGGGACGGTGTCTTTACCCACAGGTTTTATCGCACGGGCAAAACGCAGCACGTTAGTAGGAAAATCCTTTTTCAAATTTTTTTCTGGCCGGTTCCAGGTGCCATCGGCACAGATAACGATTCTTTTACTCATTGTTGTCTCCCTCTGATTTCACTCTTGTGATGCTATGAATGGATACCGTAAAAAATTTTTTACCGTCGCCGGTGCTTTATCGGAAAATAACTCGACGATAACGACACCCTTGTTCGTATCTATTTTGACCTTTGGATTATCCGCATGGGCGGCCATCGAAAAGACCATGAACATGGCCATGAGTGTCTGGGTTAAAAACTTGGAGTTAAGGTTGAAAATACGACAGCTGTTCATGAATTTTACACATGATTATCGTTAAGAATTGGAGTATAAAGTATCTGCTATTTATGTGTATAAGTATCTTCTTATGTTCCTGTGAACGACCCCTCGTTTCACTTTTAAGGTTCCCTATATAAATACATGCATGTAAAATCGGACCTTTATTATTCGTAACGGAGCACCAGTGTAATGGGCAGAGCCTATCAAAATCGCAAAGAATCAATGGCGAAAACGTCTGATGCCAAGGCAAAAGTCTATAGCAAATACGGCAGGGTAATCTACGTATGTGCGAAAGAGGGTGGTACGGATCCGGAAGGTAACCTGAGCCTGCGGGGGTTGATAGAGCGCGCAAAGAAGGATCAGGTACCAACCCACGTTATCGAAAAAGCCATCAAAAAAGCGGAAGGCGGTGGCGGTGAAGATTTTTCGGTGGCACGTTATGAGGGCTATGGCCCGGGTGGTTGTATGGTGATCGTCGATTGTCTTACCGATAACCCGAACCGGACTTTTGGTGATGTACGCCAGTGTTTTACCAAAACCAAAAGCAAGATCGGTACAGAAGGTTCAGTCAGCCATATGTTCGATCACTCCAGTATCCTGGTTTTTAATAGCGATGATGAAGAAAAAGCACTCGATGCATTAATGATGGCCGATGTCGATGTGACTGATATCGAGTGTGAAGATGGAAAGATCACCGTATTTGCACCCAACACAGAATATGCCAAAGCCAAACAGGCATTGTCTGGAGCCTTTGATGGCATCGACTTCGAAGTTGATGAGATCCAGTTTATCCCAAAGAGCAGCTCACCGATAAGTGATGATGATAAAGAAATGTTTGAAAAGTTTATCGAGATGCTGGATGACCTGGATGATGTACAGAATGTTTATCACAACGCTGAGCTTTGAGTGGCAGCCTCGAGCAATTCTACAGGTGATAAGGAATTAATATCGGCATCACTCACATCCGGTGCGATCAGGTCCGGACTGTTAATTTAAGCGGCTTCCTGAATACTGAGTGCGTCGATGACATCATAGATCTGTTTTGCTCGCTCATCGATATTTTCTTTTGTTTCGAGTATGCGGAAGGTGTGTTTACCGTCGAAGTGATAGAGACGGGATTGCGTCTGTATCATCTCGATTAATTTCATCGGGTCTATATTGGGTTTCTCGTCAAATATAAACCGGATTCCGCTATCTACTGATTCGATTTTGGTTATGCCGATATCCTGTGCCACGAGTTTGATCTCGGTTATGGAGAACAGGTTTTTCAGGTATTCAGGTAACAGACCAAAACGATCGATCAGTTCGACCCGGATATCGTCGAGTTGTTCTCTATTATCAGCGCTGGAGATACGTTTATATAGCATCAGGCGTTGATGGATATCGTATACATAATCATCGGGTATCAACGCAGGTAGCCCTAGATCAATTTCGATGCCTGAATGTAGAGGGGCCTCCGGATCGGGCACTTTACCCTGTTTCAGTGCAGTGACGGCTTTTTCCAGCAATTCACTGTACAGGGTGAAGCCGACTTCGGATATCTGCCCACTCTGATTTTCACCCAGTAGCTCACCGGCACCACGTATCTCCAGATCGTGGGTGGCGAGGGTGAAGCCAACACCCAGATCTTCCAGTGATTCGATAGCAGCCAGACGTTTTTTTGCATCATCGGTCATCACCGATTCGGGTGGTGTTAACAGGTATGCATAGGCTCTATGATGCGAACGACCGACACGACCACGGATCTGATGCAGCTGTGCCAGACCAAGACGGTCCGCCTTGTTGATGATGATGGTATTGGCAGTGGGTACATCGATACCGCTTTCGATGATGGTGGTCGCAACCAGAATATTGAAACGCTGATGGTAAAAATCCAGCATCACCTGTTCCAGCTGTTTTTCGGGCATTTGTCCATGGGCAAATTCGATACGGGCATCAGGTACCAGTTCACGTATGTCATGGGTGATTTTTTCGATGGTTTTGACTTCGTTGTGCAGGAAGTAAATCTGGCCTCCACGTTTTAATTCACGCTGGCAGGCTTCCTGTATCAGCGTGTCGTTCCACTGGCTGACAAAAGTATTGATAGAATGACGTTGCATAGGCGGTGTCGAGATGATCGACAGATCACGGATACCAGCCAGTGACATATTTAATGTTCTGGGAATAGGGGTGGCGGTCAGTGTCAATATGTCTATCTCGGCACGCAGTGATTTAACGTGTTCCTTGTGGCGTACACCAAAGCGATGTTCTTCATCAACGATGATTAAACCCAGGTCATGGTATTTGACGGTTTTTTGTAACAGTTTGTGAGTGCCCACGACGATATCCACTTTACCATTGAGCAGATCATCCAGAATCTCTTTTTGTTTTCTGGGGGTATTGAAGCGTGACAGGCAGGCAACTTTTATCGGCCAGTCAGCAAAACGATCGGTGAAGTTCTGAAAATGCTGCTGCGCCAGTAATGTTGTCGGTACCAGTATGGCGACCTGCTTGCCGGTGTTGGCGACCGCAAATGCAGCGCGCATGGCAACTTCTGTTTTACCGAAACCCACGTCACCACAGACGACCCGGTCCATCGGTTGTGGACTGCGTAAATCTTCCAGCACAGCGTTAATCGCCGTTTCCTGATCGGGGGTTTCTTCGAACGGGAAGCTGTTACAGAAACTGGCATATTCATTTTCATCGATGGGGTATGATCGTCCCTGGACTGCGGCACGGCGAGCATGGATATCGAGTAATTCAGCAGCGACATCACGTGCCTGTTTTGCGGCTTTTTTACGGGCTTTCGCCCATTGATCGGAGCCCAGGCGATGCACGGGGGCATTTTCAGCAGATGCACCGGTGTAGCGACTGATCAGATGCAACGAGGATACGGGAACATAGAGTTTGTCATTACCGGCATATTCCAGTAACAGAAACTCCGCATCATAACCATCTCCTTTGAGTTTTTCCAGGCCGAGATAGCGGCCGACACCATGATCGATATGTACGACCGGCGCGCCGATGGTCAAGTCGGTAAGGTTCTGTACGATGGCATCACTGTCTGCGCCACGTTTTTTTCTGCGCCGTTTCTGGATGGCACGCTGACCGTATATCTGTGATTCTGTTATAACGGCTATATCTGTTTCGACGGTGTCCGAGGAGGGCAGGACCAGACCCTGCGTTATCTCTGAAACCGTAATGCATATCCTGTCATCACAGGCGATAAAACCGCGCCATGAGTCACAGAGTCTGGGGTGTATCTGATGACTGCGCAGCAATTCGATCAATACCTCTCGACGACCGCTGGTCTCTGCCACGAACAGGATGCGACCATCGTGTGTGCCGATGAAGTTATTCAGTGCCTGTGAAGGTTCTTCCAACCTGGATTGTAAGATGAGGTCTGGCGGTATCTTGACACTTGCGTTGTACTGTTCGTCGACGTTTTTGTTTTTCGATGTATAGATGATGCGGTTTCGTTCAAGTACCCTGATGATCTCAGGTGTGGTCTGATAGAGATACTCGGGTGACAGGATAGGGCGCTCGATATCATGTCGGCGTTGATCATAGCGTTCATTCACTTCAGCTTCAAAGGTTTCCAGCTGATGTCTTAGTTCCAGTGGTGCTATGTATAGCGATGATTTTGGAAGATAGTCAAATAGCGTGTTCAGCTCATTATCATCATAAAAGATCGGTAGATAGTATTCGATACCTGAAGGCATGATGCCATCACTGACACTTTTGTAGATGATGCTGTTCAGTGGAT
>DROB01000048.1 GCA_011321985.1 Gammaproteobacteria bacterium
AAAGGCCGTGAGCATCAGATCGAAGAAGTCGGTGCAAAACTGCGCTCCATGATGCCATGGATCAAAGCTAACAAGATTGTCGATAAGAGCAAAAATTGATATCGACGTATTTTGTCCGATAAAAAAAGGGCTGGTTAGCCCTTTTTTTTATGCCATAAAGCGTATTGATTTAAACTTGAACTGACAATGAGTGTACGAAATTAAAGGGCCGCTTATGGACGATAGCGGGTTTTTGCTTAAAAAGGTTCTGAATAATGCGGGTGCCTCTGTGGTTAAATGTTTTTTAGATTAGACGATACAGCAGGACTAGGCTATCCTTTACACCATGGAACAGACTAACCAACAATCCGTCAAAAAACGTCGGCGCGGCATCTATCTGCTGCCTAACCTGATCACCACAGCGGCCCTGTTTGCCGGTTTTTACGGTATCGTGGCAGCGACACAGGGTAAGTTTGAGCAGGCATCGGTGGCGATCTTTATCGCCATGATCCTGGATGCGCTCGATGGTCGGGTGGCGCGCATGACAAACACCCAGACCGAGTTTGGTGCTGAGTACGACAGCCTGGCTGATATGGGCTCTTTTGGCCTGGCCCCCGCGCTGGTGATGTACGAGTGGTCTTTGTCATCACTGGTGAATGTGAGCTGGCACTGGGGCAAACTTGGCTGGTTGGCGGCATTTCTATACGTTGCCTCAGGGGCATTGCGACTGGCACGTTTTAATACCAAAGCCAGCAATACCGATAAACGTTATTTTCAGGGGTTGCCCAGTCCCGCTGCAGCAGCGGTTGTTATCGGTTTTGTCTGGGCATGTTTTGATAATGGCATCAGAGGTGAGGATGTCTCTATAATCGCTCTGGTCATCATCGTGTTTGCCGGTTTGATGATGGTCAGTAACGTATCCTATTACAGTTTTAAAGACATCGATTTTCATAACAAAGTGCCTTTTATGGCCATGTTGATCGTCGTCATGGTATTCGTGTTTGCTGCCATTGATCCACCGATAACCCTGTTTGGCTGTTTTATGATCTACGCATTATCGGGCCCGGTTATCAGTATTCTGAGACGATTTAAAAAGCGTGGCAGGGTAGAATAAATAGTTAAAAATTACCTGCGTACAGATTGAACAGAGACCTGAAACCAGATAGGTTCGTCCGTGGGTACTAATGCCTGGAAAGGGCTTATTATGCCTCTGTGAGGTACCGTTGATTAATTACCCTGCATTCAGGTTGAATATTTTCTGACTTACCGCTATAGTTATCTCATAATGAATTATTTCAAACCACAATCAGAACTGACCAGGTGCTCTTCTTTAGCGTCTGCACTGGCTGTGGCATTCCTGTTAGACTCTCTATTACTCCTCCTGCCTTAGGGCGGATAATCTATTCCTGGCGAGGAGAGTACGCACTCAATCTATCTGTACCCGAATAAAATTTGATTTGAAGGTCAAGTCATGAGTAATAATCAGTTAATAATATTTGATACAACCCTGCGTGATGGTGAACAGAGCCCCGGTGCTTCCATGACGAAGGATGAAAAAGTGCGTATAGCCAGAGCATTGGAAAAAATGCGTGTCGATATCATCGAGGCCGGATTTCCGATAGCCAGCCCTGGTGATTTCGAATCAGTGAAAGCGGTCGCTTCTGTGATCAAAGATAGCACGGTCTGCGGCCTGGCCCGTGCTCTGGAAAAAGATATCCTGCGTGCGGGTGATGCGCTTAAACCGGCAGTCTCGTCACGTATCCACACCTTTATCGCTACCTCGCCGATCCACATGAAGATGAAACTGCGTATGCAGCCTGATGATGTGCTGGCACAAGCGGTGGCCTCGGTGAAACTGGCGAGACAGTTTACCGATAATGTTGAATTCTCACCAGAGGATGCCGGTCGCTCTGAGACCGATTTTCTGTGCCGTATTATCGAAGCGGTCATCGATGCTGGTGCGACCACCATAAACATACCCGATACCGTGGGCTACAATATCCCGCATCAGTTCGGTGACCTGATCAAAACATTACTGGAACGTATCCCTAATTCAGATAAGGCTATCTTCTCGGTGCACTGCCACAACGATCTGGGTCTTGCGGTAGGTAACTCGCTGTCTGCAGTATTGAATGGAGCAAGGCAGGTTGAATGTACGGTTAACGGTCTGGGAGAACGCGCCGGTAATGCTTCACTTGAAGAGATCGTGATGGCGGTAAGAACGAGGCAGGATGTTTTTGCCTGTGATACCCGTCTCGATACCACGCAGATCGTTCCCTGTTCAAAAATGGTCTCAGGTATTACCGGGTTTCCGGTACAACCGAATAAAGCCATCGTGGGGGCGAATGCCTTCGCGCATGAATCGGGTATTCACCAGGATGGCATACTGAAGAGCCGTGAGACTTACGAAATCATGCGTGCCCAGGATGTTGGCTGGTCTGATAATCGTATGGTCCTGGGTAAACATTCAGGTCGTAATGCATTCAAGAGCCGGCTTGCAGAGCTGCATATCGAATTTTCTACCGAACAGGAATTGAATGAAGCTTTTTCCCGCTTCAAAGAGCTGGCAGATAAAAAACATGAGATTTTCGATGAAGATCTTCGCGCCCTGGTCGCTGACACGAACTGGTCGATCGAGAATGAACATTACAGGCTGGTCAGTCTGCGTGTGTGTTCAGAAACGGGTGAAACACCTAATGCCACCATGGTGCTGGAGATAGGCGGTGAAGAGGTTACGGCTAATGCCAGTGGTGGCGGTCCGGTTGATGCTTCGTTCAGAGCCATAGAGAGCGTGGTGAACAGCGATACCCAGTTGCAGCTATATTCGGTTAACAATATTACCAGTGGTACGGATGCGCAGGGCGAAGTAACCGTACGACTTGAGAAGGCTGGCCGTATCGTAAGTGGGCAGGGGGCCGATACGGATATCGTTATCGCTTCGGCAAATGCTTATATCAATGCACTCAATAAACTGGAAAAAACGGATGCACGAGCACATCCTCAGCTCGGTGAAGTCTAGCTTAAATGAAGGATAATACCGATATATCACTGGATGAGAATGCACGCCGGTATTATCTGGATGTGATGGGGATACAGTGCTGGCAATCACTTGATCCTCTGCAGCAGGGTAGCGAGCAAAGAGGTGAGAGTGTTACACCGGAGGATGACAGGGAAGTCGTCGTTGCCAACTGGTCTGGGTTCGAAAAGCGGGTGCAGCAATGCGCGGACTGCCGATTGCATGAAATGCGAAAAAAACCCATCACCGGTCGGGGAGATCAGTCAGCTGAATTAATGTTTGTACTGCTGTCACCGACGAGCAATGATGATGAAAGTGGTATGTTGTGTAGTGGCGAAGCAGGTGAGTTGTTCGCCAGGATGCTGTCGGCTATCGATATAGCCATCGAAAAGATCTACATGACATCACTCCTGAAATGTGCGTTGCCCGGAACACGAACTGCCTCAGCAGAGCAGGTACGCTCCTGTGATCAATATCTATTGCAGCAGATCAAAATGGTGCAACCTAAGCTCATTATCATATTAGGTGAGCAGGCTGCTCGGTTATTATTGCAGGATGATCGGCCTCTGGATAATTTTCGGGCGATGAATGCCGGAGGACAGGATAAGATTCATTCGCTGCCACTGTTTGTCAGCTATTCACCCCATGAACTATTGCAGCGACCAGAGCATAAGCGTGAGGCGTGGTCTGACCTCCAGCTACTACAGAAACGGCTGGCAACTCTCTGAGTATGGCAGCGAATTTTGAAAATGTAGATGAAGTATCGCATACCTCGGT
>DROB01000049.1 GCA_011321985.1 Gammaproteobacteria bacterium
CCCATAAATATCGGGGCTGCAGCAAACTTTGCGATCAATGATTTCGTACGGGTGGTATTGACTAATACCAGTGCCAATAACCGCAGGATTCAACTACGTTCATTACAGGGTGCCATTCGTTCAGAGCTGCAGATGCAGGCGAGTACGGTGATCAATGTCGATGATATTTCGGTGTTCTCAGCGGCTTACCCTGCTGCGACACAGTTCCCTTCCTACCAACCGGGTGATACCGTGTTTATCCGTGCGACGGTGAGTGACCCATTTGGCAGTGCAGATATCACCAGTGCTAATATTACGATTACTGACTCGACACCAGCAGTACAGATCAATAATCAGGCGATGGCTTCTGTCGCCACCCCTACTACGGCGACACGGGTCTATGAATTCCAGTACACCATTCCGGCTAACCCGGAAGGTATCTGGAATCTGAGTGTTATGGCCAATGAAGGTTCAGAAGGTACGGTCTCACACACCGCACAGTCAAATTTTGTTGTTGGTGTAACAAATTTCAGCGTTGGTAAAAACAGTACGGTATTGTCTGATCCTGTTAATGCGAGCGAGCCCAAAGCGATACCCAATGCGATCATCGAGTATACGATCAATGTTGAAAATTCGGGTTTTGGTTTCGCCGATACAGATTCTTTTATCATCACTGATCCGATCGCGCCCGGTACGAGCTTTTTCTTCGGGAATCCACTCGATCCACTGACTTTTATCGATGGTGCGACGGCGAGTGGATTAACACCGTTCAGTTTTCTGGGGCTTGCTAGCGTGGTCGATGATATCGATTTTTCTAACGATGGTGGTGGTTCATTTATTACACCAACGGTGGACGCTAATGGTTTTGACACTACAGCGCCACCTGTTAATTTTATCCGCATCAATCTGAAAGGTGCATTTAACGGTAGTGACGGTGTGAATAATCCCTCGATGCAGATCAAGTTCAGGGTGAGAGTGGAATAAATGAGAGCCAGCAGATACCTGTTATTCAGGGTTCCTTTTGATTGAAAGACTTCTGTCGTCCAGAAGTGGATATTCAGGACTGGTTGAAAATATGCAATTTGTGCGTTGAGCTAAACCTTTTAACGCCCACACTATGCGCGGAAGCCTGCCGTCTGTAGCAATAAAATAAACGCTAAGCAGCGAGTGCCTTGATGACGTTGCCCAGTGCCTGATCAAATGTAGAATGATCGGCTATCAACCGTGATTTTTTTTCTTCGAGTTCATGGGCAAACTCTTCAGCATCTTTCTCTATGACTTTTAAACCTTTACGATCGACGAAGATAAGCTGTGCAGCATCCGTCAGGATGACGGATAACTTGAGACGTCTCACAGGTTTGTCTTCACCATTATAAATTTCGTACCATACACCGGGTTTTGTCGAGGCTGACAGCTGTGCGATTTTTTCTTTTGCCGTCTCGGTCTGTTGCCTGATGTTATCCAGCTCTTTCTGTGTATCGTCGCTGCTATCATCGATCAGTTCTTCATCACTGATAGCATTGTCTTCATCGTCTACGACCTTGAGGTCGTGACTGTCTATCAACTTCAAAAACAGTGTTTTGAGTTCATCTATCTGACAGGATATATCATCCTTGTCCTGTTGTGTTTCATATAACTCATCATTGACTGCTTCCAGCAGAGCTGTATGGTTTTCCTTGATCATCCTGAATTGAGATCGATGTTTTATCGGCTGTATACATTTCAGTAGCAATTTGAGTAACAGGACAGATTGTACCCATTGTTCACTGTTCCGCCCGTGACGGATGTAACGATTCAACATCAGTGTCGACCAGTGCTTCAGGACGAGAGGCCGCACGTTATCAGGTATCTTCTTCTCACATGACACCATTTTTAACTGATTGATAACGATGTTACGTGCATGTGACTGTAATATTTCTTTCTGTAGTTTTCTCTCTGTTTTGATGCTCAGCTTTTCTTCCTTGTCGATGATGACTTCCAGATCGATCACGGCTTTTTCAAAGGTGACGATATCTATATCAAACTTGTCCAGGATGCTATCGACGATATCTTCCAGTTCGTCATAGAGGCGATCCTGCTTCGTATTGATGCCTTTGCCAGCAGAGGTTAACAGGTCGACTGTCGCGCGAGCAGGATGTCTCTCTTCATCAAATAATGATCGATCGACCATCGCTACTTTCATCACCGGTATCTGTAACTGGTATATGAGGTTTGTCAGGATCTCTGATACGGTATCATCATCAGATATGGCACCGAACATCATGCCTACGAAATCGATGCTCCTCTCATCGAGCAGATTGACCTGCTTGTCGATGACACCACCGTGTTGTTTGCTGATGCCTGTGATGAGTTCCTGTTTTATCTTCTCAGTGCTCAGAGGTGCAGCTCCGTTCTTCTGCGCCGAAGTTATCTTGCGCTGGATGGCTGACAGAGCCTTCAGGACATCCTTTCTCTCGTAGCAATTCCTGCCATCCAGATCCTGTTGCGTCGGTGTACGTAAAAATGATTCCGGTAATTTCAACTCATTATCTTTTATGGTCATCTCACCACTCATGAACTCATTCACGATATGGTTGACATCTTTATTCGTCCTGGGGATAAAGTGAGCTGATCTATTGGCAGCCGGATCATAATAGGTCGCGACCTGCGCTGAAACTTCGTCTTCTTCCGGCTCGATCTCTTCCTGTTTGGTCGTTTTGAGAACGATCTCCGGCATGATGTCATTATCGATAAATATTTTATTGAGGGCCTTGTACATTATGCCCAGTTTGGAACAGACTCCCAGATCGAATAATTTATAGAAAACCAGTTTGACTTCGATAGCTATCTCGAGGTTCTCGATGGTTTTCTGAAAGACCTCACAGATATGTTTCGGGTCAAGTGATTCTTTATCGAGACTGTTTTCACACATGAGCTCAAGGTATTCCAGTCGTGCTTCGAGGTTGCAGACCTCTTCGCCGTAGAGGTTCATCGCTTTTGCATGCATGGTGGTGATGGCGACCATCTCCTCCATCTCATCCTGATTCACCAGGCTCAGCTCACCACTGTCGAGATTATCAGATGTTGTTTTCTGTGGAGCCAGTGAATTATTTAAATTGACAAAAAAGTGCTGACTGATGTCATTTTTTCCGGTCCGGAATATACGGGTGCAGTCCATATATTTCATCCGTTCTTCATCAGATTTGGCTTGTTGGGCAAGATCAAACAACTTCATGTCTGCGCTATTCAGCAATTGAGTGATGAGGATCATCAGGTGGTCATTGGCGCAGGAAAATATCTTGTCAACAACTTCACCGTATTCTACCGATTCGTTTACGCTCTGTGCACTGGTTTGCTGGTTTGAACTCATTGCTGCCATCCAAATATATGTGGTTAAAAAAACAACACGTTACCGTGCCTTTAAGAACATAGATTTATGTAATTTGATTTGTTATTTGGACGCATTTCACGCAAAAGTCAGGAGGTTCTGCGTTATCAACCAGTCTTTTAAGCCAGTTGCTTAATTATTTTGAGGAATTTGTAACTGATTGAATTTTATACATGATACCAGTAGACGAGTATCGTGTGCCTCGGTATCTGACTCAACTATAGCCAACGCTGGCATTTTTTCAACACTATTTTGTCAAAAAGTGACATTTTACGGCAGGTTTTCCGACAAACGGTAGAATTGCGTCAATTTTTCCGAATAAAGTGTCGGCTTTCTAGACACTGTGTGAGTTTGTCTTCGATAGATAATCATGGATTTCACGCAATTTACCGTCATCGACCATCAATAAATGCGGTGTACCATCAAGATCTGCATTATATGCCCGCATCCAGTGATAGATGGCAACGCCGTCACCGGCAAAACGCTCATACAGTAGATGATATGTATCGATGAATAACTTTGCCTTATGCCAGGCACCAGAGTCCTTTTCAATACAGCGTCGTCCGGATGTTAATTCACCGATGTCAGTGCATTGCTGACCGAGTATACGAGCTAGCTCGGCGTGATACATCCCCAGTAATTCGATGACCTGAATGACCGACTGTGACAGCTTACGCTCGTTCTCATAAGGTTTATCTATCTTAAAAAGCATCAGTCAGAACGGCATCGAAGATACACGGGTTCATCGCCGGGTTCCCATGTTTTATGTTTCTGAAAAGTTTGCCTGAATAACTCAGACTCCAGCAGGCCGGTTAACCAGTTTCGTACTTCAGGATACGGTGATCGCTCAAATCCAACTTTATCGACCAGAGAAAACTGCCGGACGAACGGGAATACACCGATATCAGCCAGGGTGGGTCGGTCTGTTAACAGATAATCATTGTTAGCGAGTAAATCTTCGAGCTCTTCGATAAATCGTTCACAGGCGATACGATAATGTTCCGGTGTATGTTCCGGGTAACGGTCCGCGTATTTATAATGATCCAGATCTACCTTAAATGAAAAATCATTGGTCTCGATCAGGATATCTGCTTCCAGGAGATATTCATCATTGTCTCCTGTCCAGTTGTCCGGGTCATTCTGTGACAGTGCCCATTTTACGATTTCCCAGCTTTCATCGAAAACATCTCCATCAGGCAGTAGCAGGACAGGAACCGTTGCTTCCG
>DROB01000050.1 GCA_011321985.1 Gammaproteobacteria bacterium
CAGACAATTTTTTCGAACCCACTCGGTTTCTCACCCTTCCTCTCTGCCAATAAAAAAGCCCCTTTTATGGGGAATTGATATGTTTGGCAGAGAGGTTTTGGGCGGGATTATCAGGTACCTCCCTGTACCTGACCCTTCGGGCTCCCCGCTGAAAGTCGCGGGTCGTGAAAAATTGTTCCAGACAATTTTTTCGAACCCACTCGGTTTCTCACCCTTCCTCTCTGCCAATAAAAAAGCCCCTTTTATGGGGCTTTGTTTATTGGCAGAGAGGAAGGGATTCGAACCCTCGAAACCTTTCGGTTTACACACTTTCCAGGCGTGCGCCTTCAGCCGCTCGGCCACCTCTCTATTATTCTTGAATTGTATTACCCAGTGTTAGCCATGCGCTCTACTATACCGATCTATGATCATTTAATCTTCGGCGTTATATAACTTCTCCAGTATCTCTTTTGCACCCCGGGATAATAAATCATCAGCCAGTTCTATGCCTAATTTCTCGCCTTCGCTACGATGACCGCTGATGTTACCATCAACAATTTTGCTGCCATCCGGTTCACCGACCAGTGCCTGCAGGTGCAGGGTATCACCATCGAGCATGGCGTAGCTGGCGATGGGTACCTGACAGCCTCCCTGCAGACGTTTATTTAAGGCACGTTCTGCTCTGATGCGGTCAGCGGTATCGTCGTGGTTGAGTACCGAGAGCAGGGCGAGCGTTTCTTCGTCGCCTTCACGTGCTTCCAGTCCCACCGCGCCCTGGCCAACGGCGGGCAGTATCCAGGATGATGAGATGCGTTGTTTTATGCGATTGGTCATATCGAGCCGAACCAGACCGGCGCAGGCAAGGATGATGGCATCATAATCACCGTTATCCAGTTTATCCAGCCTGGAGTTGACGTTTCCACGCAAGTCCTTGATCTTTAAATCAGGACGTTTGCTCAACAGCTGTGATTTTCTGCGCAGGCTACAGGTGCCGACGATTGCGCCCTCTGGCAGTTTTTGTAGTGAGTCATAGCTGTTGGAAACGAAGGCATCGCAGGGCTCTTCACGTTCCAGTATGGTGGAGAGAAATAAACCTTCGGGAAATTCCATCGGCACATCCTTGATGGAATGTGCTGCGATGTCAGCTTTGCCTTCCAGTATGGCGGTTTCTAACTCTTTGACAAATAAGCCCTTACCACCGATTTTTGCCAGTGGTGTATCCAGAATTTTGTCACCTTTTGTGGTGAAGGTGACCAGCTCTACCTGCAAGCCTGCATGTGCCTGCATCAGGCATTCTTTGACATGTTCGGCCTGCCACATTGCCAGCGGACTTTTTCGTGTTGCTATTCGTAGAGTTGATTTCATGAATTTATCTGGGTCCGCTATTTTTAATCGATCAAGCTTTATCGTGACGGTGAAAAATTTAGGGCGAATTATACAGTTTTCAGGAAAATTAGTATCAATATCTTGCATGAAATAGGTATAATGCGCGGCTTATGGTGACCTGCTCTGGTTCCCTCGCGACGATAAACTGTGAACTCCGCCAGGTCCGGAAGGAAGCAACGGTAACGGTGACCTCGGGTGCCGGGGTGTGGCTGGGGTGGGTTACCACCTTATTTTCTGTTTTCTGGCCCTCTCTGACTGTAATCTTGCGGCTTTCTTCGATAGACTCTACCGATGTTTTATCCTGTGAAAAATTTTAATGGCTCCTCGGCTACTACGGGTTATTCAGCATGAGTTACCAGGTTCTGGCACGAAAATGGCGGCCGCAAAATTTCCAGGAACTGGTGGGCCAGGAGCATGTGCAGCGTGCACTGGTCAATGCGCTGGATGATGATCGCCTGCATCACGCTTATCTGTTTACCGGCACCCGTGGCGTGGGTAAGACCACCATCGCACGTATTTTCTCAAAATCACTGAATTGTGAAAAGGGCATCACCTCGACTCCCTGCGGCGAATGCGCGACCTGCCTGGAGATCGCCGAAGGGCGTTATGTCGATCTGATCGAAGTCGATGCGGCTTCGCGCACCGGTGTCGATGATACCCGTGATCTACTGGAAAATGTGCAGTATGCGCCGACCCGCGGGCGTTACAAGGTGTACCTGATCGATGAGGTCCACATGTTCTCCAAAAGCAGTTTTAATGCATTGTTAAAGACTCTGGAGGAGCCCCCTCCGCATGTAAAATTTCTGCTGGCAACGACGGATCCTCAGAAGTTACCAGTCACCATCCTGTCGCGTTGTTTGCAGTTTAATCTGAAGCGTCTACCGGTCAGTTTGATCATCGCCCATCTGCAGCATATTTTAACTGAGGAGAAGGTTGAGCATAATGTTACAGCGCTGCAGCTAATCGCTGAAGCCGCCGATGGCAGTATGCGTGATGCTTTAAGTTTGCTGGATCAGGCACTGGCTTTTGGTGGTGGCAAAGTTGAAGAACAGGAAGTGCGTGACATGCTGGGCAGCGTGTCACGCGACAAAGTGATAAGCCTGTTGAAAGCCTTGCTGCAACGCGATGCGGTACAGACTATGGCAGCGGTGAATACACTGGCTGAATTTTCACCTGATTTTGAGAATGTGCTGGCAGAGTTGCTCAGTCTGTTACACCACATGAGTCTGGCGAAAACCGTACCTGAAGCACTGGATGAGTTTGTCAGTGCACGGGAAACCCTGCTCCAGCTAAGTGAACAGGTTTCGGCAGAAGACCTGCAGTTGTTCTATCAGATAGCACTGATCGGTCGGCGTGATCTGCCGTTATCACCCGATGCGAGAAACGGGTTTGAGATGATCCTGCTGCGGATGCTGGCTTTTCGCCCGGCAGGTGCCGCCTCTGGTACCGATGCTGGTAATGTAACGGCTTCCAGGGTAAAGGCACCGGGTCAGACACCGCCCACACAGAACCAGCCGCAGGTTCGTGAACCGGCACCCGTTGCCCGCCCGACAGCGCCCTCACGAAATAAGAATGCGGCGCAGGCAAGGGTGCCGCCAGCACCGGAGCCAGTATCCAGTGGTGGGGCCTCCAGTGACTGGCGTGAAGTGGTGAATGCACTGGGCCTGGGTGGTCTGGTCAAACAGCTGGCGATCAATTGCACGATGAAACAGCGTGATGGCTGTAACATCACACTAAATATCGAGAACGGACACAGCAATCTGATAAACCCCAAAGCAAAACAACGTCTGCAACAGGCTCTGGGGGAGTATTTTAATATCGAAGCCAATCTCGATATTAAAGTTGTTAATCAGGTCGAAAGTGAATCCCCGGCGCAGACGGTGCAACGTGAAACTGATCAGCGTCAGCAACAGGCCATCGCTTCGATCGATGGAGACAGTTTTACGCAGTCGTTAAAAGAAAATTTTAATGCCGAGATCATCCCGGGTTCGGTGAAGCCGGTAAGTAATTAAAAATGCGAGATTTAAAGAGGTGCTTATGAAAGGTGCAATGGGTAATATGATGAAGCAGGCGCAGAAGATGCAGGAGGATATGCAGAAGGCGCAGGCAGAGATCGCTAATATGGAAGTCGAAGGTCAGGCTGGTGGCGGCATGGTAAAAGTAGTGATGAATGGCCGCCATGAATTACGTCGCGTCAATATCGACG
>DROB01000051.1 GCA_011321985.1 Gammaproteobacteria bacterium
ACCAAAATATTTAGCATCCGGGTGTGAGAAATAAAACCCGGAAACAGCCGCCGTCGGTAACATCGCAAAGCTTTCTGTGATACTGATGCCAGCATTTTTCTCCGGTTCGATCAATGACCATAAGGTGGCTTTCTCGGTATGGTCCGGACAGGCGGGATAACCCGGTGCCGGACGGATGCCCTGATACTGTTCCTTGATCAACGCATCATTGGCAAAAGCCTCATCCGTCGCATATGCCCAGAATTCTTTTCGTACACGCTGATGCATACATTCGGCAAAGGCCTCAGCCAGACGGTCTGCCAGTGCTTTTAACAGGATACTATTATAATCATCATGATCGGCTTCAAAACGTTGCACATGCTCATCGATGCCGATACCTGCAGTGACAGCAAACGCGCCGATGTAATCTTTTTTACCTGATGTTTTCGGTGCGACAAAATCCGAGATGCAACTATTAGGGCGGTCAGAAGGTTTTGCCATCTGCTGGCGTAGATGATGTAAAACTGTTTTTACTTCGGCCCGCTCATCATCCTGATACACCTCGATATCATCCCCCGTACTATTGGCTGGAAAGAAACCGATAACGGCACGTGCAGATAACCACTTCTCTTCGATGATCACCTTCAACATAGCCTGTGCATCATCGAATAATTGTGTCGCTTCTTTACCGACGACCTCATCACTCAAAATTTTCGGATACTTACCTGCCAGTTCCCAGGCGTGAAAGAACGGTGTCCAGTCGATGAATTGACTGATCTCCTCCAATGGATAGTCGTCGAATGTTTTAAGTCCCAGGAACGTAGGCTTTGGTGGCGTATAACTGTCCCATTTACCTTTATAGGCATTGTCTCTCGCCTGCTGCAAGGTGAATGTCTTTCGGTTAGCGGTGCGCTTCTTACGCTGCTCACGCATGTTATGGTATTCCTCTTTAATACCCCGTACATAAGCTTGTTTACGTTCATCACTCAAAAGGTCACCAGCAACTCCGACCGCCCTTGATGCATCGGCCACATAGACCACGGCGTTATCGTATTTTGGATCAATCTTTACCGCAGTATGGATGCGTGATGTGGTCGCGCCACCGATGAGTAACGGCACAGCCATACCCAGCCGTTGCATCTCTGCCGCCATATGCGCCATCTCATCCAGCGAGGGCGTGATCAGGCCCGACAGGCCTATGATATCGACATCATGTTTTTTTGCTTCCGCCAGGATGGTTTCCGCCGGTACCATGACACCGATATCGATCACTTCGTAATTATTACACTGCAACACCACACCGACGATATTTTTACCGATGTCGTGCACATCCCCTTTCACTGTCGCCATCAGGATCTTGCCATTGGTTTGCAGTTCACCTTCTTTTTCGGCTTCCAGGTAGGGCATCAGATAGGCAACGGCTTTTTTCATCACCCGCGCCGACTTCACCACCTGCGGCAAAAACATCTTGCCTTCACCGAACAGATCGCCCACCGTATTCATGCCGTCCATCAACGGACCTTCGATGACGTGTAATGGCCGCTCTGCCTGTTGCCGTGATTCTTCGGTATCTTCTTCGATAAAATCAGTGATGCCTTTTACCAGTGCATGTGCCAGGCGTTCGTTGACCGGAAGCTCACGCCAGGCCAGATCTTTGGTGTTTTCCTTTACGCTACCATCACCCATATATTGGGGAGCGATCTCCAACAGACGATCAGTACCTTCATCATTTTTATTCTGGATAACATCTTCGACGGCTTCGCGCAGTTCAGCAGGCAGGTCGTCATATACCGCCAATTGCCCGGCATTGACGATACCCATGTCCATGCCAGCTTTGATCGCGTGATATAAAAAAACCGAGTGGATGGCTTCACGTACCGGATTATTACCCCGGAATGAGAACGACACATTAGATACGCCACCGGAAACCATCGCATGCGGTAATGTCTCCTTTATCTTGCGTGTAGCCTCGATAAAATCGACCGCGTAGTTATTGTGCTCCTCGATACCGGTCGCTACTGCAAAAATATTCGGGTCAAAAATAATGTCTTCCGGAGGAAAACCGATGACCTCAGTTAATACCTTATAGGAACGTGTACAGATCTCGACTTTACGTTCATAGGTATCCGCCTGCCCGTCTTCATCAAATGCCATGACGATGACCGCCGCGCCATACTGGCGAACCAGTCTGGCGTATTTGATAAAGTTTTCTTCACCTTCTTTCAGCGAGATGGAATTGACGATCGGTTTACCCTGCACACACTGCAGACCTGCTTCGATGATGTCCCATTTTGAAGAATCGATCATCACCGGTACACGCGCGATATCCGGTTCTGCCGCGATCAGATTTAAAAATTTGACCATGGCCTCTTTCGATTCCAGCATGCCTTCATCCATGTTGATATCGATGATCTGCGCGCCATTTTCGACCTGTTCCGCGGCAACGCTCAATGCTTCTTCGTATTTTTCTTCTTTGATCAGGCGTTTGAATCTGGCTGAGCCCGTCACGTTATTGCGTTCACCGACATTGACGAAAAGTGAGTCTGCACCGATATTAAATGGCTCGAGACCCGACAGGCGGCATTCGACCGGGATGTCCGGTAATACACGTGGTTTTATCTCCGCCACCGCATCGGCAAAAGCGCGGATGTGGTCAGGCGTGGTACCGCAACAACCGCCGACGATATTCAAAAAACCACTGTTGGCCCATTCTGCGATGGCGACAGCCATATCATCGGGATCCAGATCATAACCGCCCATCTCATTCGGCAGACCGGCATTGGGATGTGCCGATACATGAAATTCTGAGATACGCGACATCTCCTGCACGTATTGACGCAAATCATCAGGACCCAGGGCACAGTTCAGACCGATGGAGACAGGGTCGGCATGACGCAGTGAATTATAAAATGCTTCCGTCAGCTGTCCGGTCAGCGTACGCCCGGACTGATCGGTGATGGTACCCGATATCATGACAGGCAATTCGACACCATCTTCTTCAAACACCTGTTTGACCGCAAAGATAGCGGCTTTGGCGTTCAACGTATCGAAGATGGTTTCGATCAGGATGATATCTGCACCGCCTTCGATCAATCCACGGGTCGATTCTTTATAGGCTTCAGCCAGTTCGGAAAAAGTGATATTTCGGAAACTGGGATCATTCACATCCGGCGAGATCGAACAGGTACGATTGGTTGGACCCAGCACCCCCGCGACATACCGTGGTTTCTCATCGGTGCTTAATTTATCCGCGGCATTTCGGGCCAGCCGGGTGGCTGAGACATTGATCTCATAGCTGAGATCCTCCATATCGTAATCGGCCATCGCCACGCGCGTCGCATTGAAGGTATTGGTCTCCAGGATATCGGCACCCGCATTCAGGTAATCTTCATGGATACCCTGAATGATCGCCGGCTGCGTGATCGCCAGCAGGTCATTATTCCCTTTCAGGTCACTGGGCCAGTCGGCAAAACGCTCACCCCGATAGGCGGCTTCATCCAGTTTATGGCGCTGGATCATGGTTCCCATGGCTCCATCGAGTATCAGGATGCGGTGCTTGAGTGTTTCATGCAGATGTTGAATGCGTTGTTCGCGGGTCATGGTCATAACGATCGATATTGCGTAAAAATGAGCGGGCGATTGTACCATTTAATGGGGGTGTCGCGTATTTCGTCTCGTTCCTTTGTTTATCTAAGCCTTGATATTGCCAA
>DROB01000052.1 GCA_011321985.1 Gammaproteobacteria bacterium
CATCGACGACTTTCCAGTAGTCTTTCTTATCGACACCGTCAACTTCGAAGGTATCTGACTCGTCAACCAGATCAAATAATGTGGGAAAAGAGCCGCACAGGCTAACGCAGCGACGACAGCCATGACAGATATCGAAGACCCGTTCGAGTTCAGTGAAGAGATTATCTTCATCCCAGAATTCTGCAGTGTCCTGTCCGAGCGGGTGCCGGGTAGGTGCCTCCAGGCTGCCTTCTCTTGCCATGTTGTTCTCCAGTCGGTTGATTTTAAAGTGTTATCTGGTTCCGGCGAGTTCCGTTACCGTTGCACGGTTTTTATTGCAGGATGGGAATCGCGGTTTGCAAACTGCTCCTACAGGGAGGGGCTTGCTGTGTACCGTCCCTGGCTCTTTACTGCATACCGTCCATCCCTGGACGTGCACCGCACCGCCTTCCATGGCTCCTTGCGGTATACGGTCCATCCCTGGACGTAAAAAAGGCCAGCCGTGATGACCGGCCTTTTTGCCGTAACCTGTAAGTAATCGAAATCCGATTAATCCATGTTGTCCAGCGCTTTCTGGAAACGGTTAGCATGTGAGCGTTCCGCTTTTGCCAGTGTTTCAAACCAGTCGGCGATCTCATCGAAGCCTTCATCACGGGCAGTTTTTGCCATGCCGGGGTAC
This sequence comes from Gammaproteobacteria bacterium, assembly GCA_011321985.1. GTDB lineage: Bacteria > Pseudomonadota > Gammaproteobacteria > SZUA-229 > SZUA-229. The sequence goes on from DROB01000052.1 coordinate 659, forward strand.
ATATCAGTGTACTCATGGGTCTCACCGGCTATCGATGCTTTCAGGTTATCGTTAGTGCTGCCGATGGGTAAACCGGTTGCTGGATCACCGGTCTCTTCGAGGTATTCCAGATGGCCGTGTGCGTGGCCGGTTTCGCCTTCCGCGGTTGAACGGAATACGGCTGAAACATCGTTATAACCTTCGACATCGGCTTTTGCTGCGAAATAAAGGTAGCGGCGGTTAGCCTGAGATTCACCGGCAAAAGCGTCTTTCAGGTTCTGTTCTGTTTTGCTGTCTTTTAAGCCCATCTTAATGTCTCCTGTTGGGGTTAGTCTAAAAAGGTGAGCAGAGTCTACACCAATTTATTGCTAGAATCATTCTAAATAGAAGAAAATAGGAAGTCAACACTAAATTTTTTTATCACCCATTTTTATGCAGGGTTATTCGGCGACCAGCCGAAAACCGAGTACAGAATAAGCCTTGCTCGGCAGATCAGCGGCACGGTAGCCGGGGCGGATAAGATGGGGTGGGCAATGGTAGGAGCCACCACGTCTCACTTTTTTGTCACCCTGTCCGGGGCCCTGCGGGCTGATTTTTTCAGATTGGGTGTAGGCTGCAGGACTGTACCAGTCAGACACCCACTCCCAGACATTGCCGTACATATCGTAAAGCCCCCATGCGTTGGGTTTGAGCTGTGCGACGGCCTGTACTTCGTCATTAGAGCTATTGATATACCAGGCGTAGTCGTTCATATCTATACGGGAGAACGGGCGTAGCCCTTTACTGCCCGCTCGTGCTGCATACTCCCACTCGGCCTCTGTTGGCAGACGGTAATGCTGGCCGGGAGATCGCCTGTTTAATGTGTCGATAAACTCCCTGGTAGCGGACCAGGATACTGAAACAACGGGTAACTGTGCCCAGTTTTCTGCTTTCCAGAGAGCTTCAGGTCCGGGTCGGGTACCCATGATATTGAACCAGTCCTGCTGTGTTACTTCGGTCTGTGACAGCAGGAAAGGCTTTTCAAATACCACCGTGTGTGCAGGTGTTTCATCATCGATCATGGCGGCCTTGGGGTCAGGCAGATCGGCGATGGCTTCATCCAGATCGACGGTGCCCATAACAAATTCTCCGGCGGGGATGGTGACAAATCGGAGTTTCAGATTCTTATCGGTAGCAGCGTTATCGGCCTGTGCCAGGAGCGAGGTACCGGCCAACAGCATCATGAACAGAGCGTGATTGAGGGATTTCATTTATTCACCATGGAATTTATTGATGTTTTGTATACGACAATAACTTATCATTCGGGTTCGTCTATCCCTGAAATTTGATTTACCCTGAGGTGGTCCCATGTCGCGTGAAGTTGATGTCGTTATTCTAGGTGCAGGCAGTGCCGGTTTATTTGCTCTGTCGCAGGTGAAACGTGAAACCGATAATTATGTTCTGATCAATGGTGGTGAGCTGGGAACGACCTGTGCCCGTGTTGGTTGTATGCCTTCCAAGGTATTGATCCAGGTGGCGGAAGACTTTCATCGCAAGAGTATCTTCGACCGTGAAGGTATAGATGGTGCTGAGTCTCTGTCGGTCGATATACCCGCAAGTATGGAACATGTGCAAGATCTACGGGATGTCTTTGTCGATAAAACACTGGGAGTTACCGATGAGATGGATGAGCAACATCTGATCGACGGTTATGCCCGGTTTATATCCAATGACACTGTCGAAGTGAATGGCGAGCAGATAAAAGCTAAAAGTATCATTATCGCAACGGGCTCGACACCGATAATCCCTGTACCGTGGGAAGCTTTTGGTGATGATATCGTGACGACAGACAGCTTTTTTGAACTGGAATACCTGCCCTCATCCATGGCAGTGATCGGGCTGGGGTCTATCGGTCTGGAGATAGGGCAGTCGCTGCATCGTCTCGGTGTTGAGGTGGCAGCGGTTGACCAGCTACAGCATGTGGCCAAGCTGGAGGATGAGGCTGTCAATGAACTGGCGATAACCGTCCTGACACGGGAGTTTCCACTCTGGCTGGGGCAGGCTGCAACGCTTGAGAAGGTCGAAACCGGGATACAGGTAACGGCAGGTGAGCATCGGGTAGTGGTTGATAAAGTGTTAGCCAGTCTGGGTCGCAGGCCTAACCTTGAAAACCTGAATCTGGATGCGACGGATATAAGCTTCGATGAAAATGGTATACCCGTATTTGACCCGTTGACGATGCAGGTAGGTGATCTGCCGATCTATATCGCGGGTGACGTTAATGCTGATCGCCCCCTGCTGCATGAAGCCGGGCACGAAGGCCGTGTCGCGGGGTTTAATGCGGTGCAGCGCATGCGTGGCAAGCCCGTCGA
>DROB01000053.1 GCA_011321985.1 Gammaproteobacteria bacterium
CGAAAAAAGGCAGTCGCCTGTTTCGTAGCGGTCAGCTGGAAGCCGCTGAAAAAGTCTATCTGGAAGCGAAAGCGATTGATGCCGATAACCCCTATGTACTATCGGGTCTGGGTGATGTCTACCGTAAGCTCAATCGCTTTGAAGAGTCGGGTGCACAATACGACGCAGTATTAAAAAAAGACAACAATAATATCTTTGCGCTGCGTGGTGCAGGTGATGCGCGGCGTGGCATGAAGCAGCCGTTGCAGGCGATACCCTTCTGGTTGCGTTATCTGGAAATCAATGAGAAAGACAGTCATGTCATGGTGCGCATCGCTGATGCCTATCATAAGCTGGAAGATAGTGTAAACGCGATCGATTTCTATGAACAGTCGCTGGTGATCAAGCCCTACGACCCTTTCGCTCTGCTGGGTCTGGGAAATGTTTATTATGCACAGCATGACGATGAAAGAGCACTCGACTGTTTTGAGAAGCTGCTGGCAAAAAATACATCACATAACGTCGTTTTGATGACCATGATCGGCAATATCTATCGTCGCCGCAAAGAGTTTGATCGTGCCATGGGGCATTATGAAAATGCGCTGGAACTGGATCCCAGGAATAATTTTGCCCTGTTCGGGATGGGCGACTGCTTCCGTGGTCAGCTGAATATGGAAAAGGCTATTTTCTGGTGGGAAAAAATTCTTGATCAGGAGCCAGAGAACCAATCACTGTGGACCCGTGTTGGTGATGCATTGACATCGATGGATCGTTTTGATGAAGCGGTAAAACATTATCATTCCAGCCTGAAAGTCGGTCATGATCTCTATGCTGTCCTCGGGTTGGCGCGTGTTGCGCACAAGCAGGGTGATTACGATAAAGCCTGTTACCATTGTGAGCAGGCCCTGGAAGTCGACAAAGATAATATACGGGCACTGGAAGAGATGGCCCGAATCTGTGATGCTGCCGGTTATCCAGAAAGAGCACAGGAAGCACGAGATCGCATCCCGTTATAATTCCCGTTATTCATGGTGCTGTTTTTATTTGAGCGTATAACAGTCAATGGCTACTCTTACTCTGATCAGCATCCTTATCGCCATCGTCGGTCTGGCATTTACGGTTACCGGCATCAGGCGTTTTTTCCAGCGGCGCTTCGTGCACGGCATAGGGCTGGAGTTTTCAGGCCTGATCTTTCTTGCACTGGCGGCTGCCGCCTTTCTTCTGGCATCCAATCTTTATACCTATCAACGTCTGATCTACGAACAGGCTGTCGCAGAGATCTCTTTTCGGCAGGTTGCACCTCAGGAGTATCAGGCCGATATCCGGGCACTGGATTCGCCGTTTCGGCAGATAGTCGATCTTAAAGGGGATGAATGGCAACTCGATGCCCAGGTATTGTCCTGGAAAGGCGTGGCGACGCTGTTGGGGATGGATGCCAACTATCGTCTGCATCGTATTTCAGGACGATACATCGATATCGCCGAAGAGCAGCAGCGACCGAGAAGTGTCTATTCACTGGTGAAAAAACCCGCTTATATCGAAGATGACAGATTTGACCTGTGGCAGTTCGCACACGAACACCAGAGCTGGCTGCAATGGATTGATGCCGCCTACGGCAGCGCGGTATTCCTGCCGATGACAGACGGTGCCAGGTATGATATCTCGATCAGCCGAACCGGCTTGGTCGCCCGCCCTGCTAACGATGAAGCACGTAAAGCGGTGAGCCGCTGGATCGGCTTATAAAAATAAAAAGGTTCACCTCAGGGGTGCGAAGGTATAGAAGAAATCTATTTGTTTTGTGCCGTATCGTGGGTGTACGCCCAGAATAAGCCCTCTTCATCTTTGTGCCTCTGAGGTAAAAGTTTTTAAGGTTTTGCCTCCTGATTGCGTATAGCCCTAAATTAATACAGTTTATTTTTCAATAAACCCCTATAATGCGCCCCTTTTTTCCTATTTAAGAGAATTGACGTGTCCACTAAAATCCGCAACATTGCCATCATCGCCCATGTCGACCACGGCAAAACTACATTGGTTGATAAATTACTGGAGCAATCTGGCACGTTAGACGAGCGCAAAGCCCCTGGTGAGCGCATTATGGATTCGAATGACCAGGAAAAAGAGCGTGGCATCACCATCACCTCCAAGAACACGGCTATCGAGTGGAATGACTACCATATCAATATCGTCGACACACCGGGACACGCCGACTTTGGGGGTGAAGTAGAGCGGGTACTCTCCATGGTAGATTCGGTGCTGCTGCTGGTCGATGCGGTGGATGGCCCCATGCCACAGACACGTTTTGTTACCCAGAAAGCCTTTGCCATGGGTTTTAAGCCCATCGTGGTCATCAATAAGATCGATCGCGACGGGGCGAACCCGGACCGAGCACTGGATCTGACGTTTGACCTGTTTGATAAACTGGGTGCAACCGATGAGCAGTTAGATTTCCCTGTCATCTACGCTTCGGCGATCAATGGTTTTGCAGGAACGGAATCGGATATCACCAGTGGTGACATGACACCCTTGTTCGAAGCCGTTATCGAACATGTTCCAGAACCGGATGTTGATATTGACGGACCTTTCCAACTGCAGATCTCGACGCTGGATTACAATAGCTATGTCGGTATCATCGGTATCGGTCGCATTCGGCGTGGTGCGGTAAAAACCAATATGGCGGTGAAAATCATCGGTGATGACGGTAAAGAACGCGGTGGACGCATCGGTCAGGTACTGGGTTTCCACGGTCTGGAACGGGTTGAGATCGAAGAAGCGCAGGCAGGTGATATCGTTGCGATTACCGGTATCGACCCGCTGTCTATCTCCGATACGATCTGTGACCCGAATAATATTGAAGCGTTGCCACCCATGACGGTCGATGAGCCGACCATCAGCATGATGTTCCAGGCGAATTCATCACCGTTCTCCGGCCAGGAAGGCAAATATGTCACCAGTCGAAATATCTGGGATCGTCTGCAACAGGAGTTAAAACACAATGTCGCGCTTCGTGTAGATCAGGTCGATGGTGACAAGTACAAAGTGTCTGGTCGTGGTGAGTTGCACCTTTCGGTCTTGATCGAGACCATGCGTCGCGAAAATTTTGAGCTGGCTGTCGGTCGCCCGGAAGTCATCATCCATGAAGAGAACGGGGTTAAGCTGGAGCCTTATGAAGAGTTGACAGCTGATGTCGAAGTAGAACATCAGGGCGCGGTGATGGAAGCTCTGGGTATCCGCAAGGCAGAACTGAAAGATATGGTGCAGGACGGTAAAGGACGGGTCAGACTGGATTTTATTATTCCCGCACGAGGCCTTATCGGGTTTAGGACCGAGTATCTGTCGATGACCCGCGGCACAGGCTTGTTATATAGCGTGTTTGATCATTATGGTCCCGAGGTTAAAGATGATATCGGTCAACGTCCTAACGGCGTACTGATTTCCAATGCCCGAGGTAAGGCTGTGGCGTATTCTCTCTGTCCATTGCAGGAGCGCGGAAAGTTATTAGTGGGCAATAATGACGAAGTCTACGAAGGACAGATCGTCGGCATTCACTCACGAGATAATGATCTGGTGGTTAACCCGATCAAACCCAAGCCGTTAACAAACGTGCGTGCCTCCGGTACCGATGATGCATTGACCTTATCACCACACATCCAGTACACGTTGGAGCAGGCACTGGAATTTATCGATGATGATGAGCTGGTAGAAGTGACACCGGAAAACATCCGTATCCGTAAAAAAATGCTCACAGAAAATGAACGTAAGAGTGCTGGTCGCGGTAAAAAGAAATAAAGCAGTGCCCGGTCAGGGCTCTGACCAAACCGGTAAATCGTGGCATCGCGGAATAAATTCCACTGCTACAAGCGCGTCCCACCCGTAGGAGCGGTTTGCAAACCGCGATTGCCAGCAAAAAAAACACATAGCCAGAGCATACACCGATATTTATATTCATCAATATCGAGGCTAAGCTGTCGCCTCACCACAAGATATTCGAGATAACAGGCGCTACCTAATAAATAACCGCTCCTTCCGTCAGGCCATTGTTTGTTACCCGATCATATTCAACATCTTTCTGAATATATTTTTGCACCGTTGCGCTACCGATATCATTGATCATCCGTGACAGCTGGCGGCAGTTCGGTTGTGTCTGTATCGCATTGAGAGCCTCATCGATATCCCGGGCAGCGGAGATTCCATGCTGACCATGATTTTTTTCATGTTGTGTCAGTGCACTGTTGAACTTGTTGAAGACATCGATCGTCTCTTTATCGGTGACATATTCGCTCAGGGTCGGGAGGGTGTGAACGACACGAACGGTAGTCTGGGTGTCGCGAAGCTGACAGCCATAAGGCGAGGGTGTGGCCTGGTATTTCCAGTCTATATACCAGTCGGTATGCCCATTAAATGAACCACTGCCAGCGCGTATCGGTGATCGTCGCATCAGTTCGGGCTTTATCTCATAGGGTGAGCGCGGAGCGATGGTATAATATTTATACTCGACGGTCTTGATGATCTCTGCTCTCGCAGCAGGAGACAAGGTAGCACTGATCAGCAGTAGAGGGATAAATCGCAATGTTCTTACCATGGTTAAGCTCTGCTAAAAGGAGTACTTGAATATATTGGTTCGGGGTCTTTCGAGTTCGTATTCATTCTGGAACAGGCTGCGGGAAGTTGGATCATCTTCGGTCTCGTAATCGTAGGCGGGGAAGAATCTGGTATTGAAACCAGGTTTTGTCGTAGCGGCCTGACTGCCTTCGCGCCAGGGGTTGTCTTCCTCTTTTTCGCTGCGCCACGGGTTATCATCGATCATCATATCGGACAGAGAAGTTCGGTACATGTCGGGTAATGTCAGCAGACCGGTGGTCTGCGCGAGTGCCGCGGTACAGCCGAGAAGGAGTAATAGCACGCTCGTAGAGAGACCCGTCGAACGGTGCTCCATCAAACCGCTCTGGATACCTGTTTTCATTTTCCTTCGCTGATCCGGGTTTGCCATTTCAGGCTGTTGAACCAGTAACTGTGCGAACTGCTTATCCATCTATCGGCATCATGAGCAATGATCCATGCGTTGAGGAAATTGAGCATCCCCTGGTTACCTTTCCTGATAGCAAAGGCTTCTTTGGTCGTGAGCAAGGGTTTTTTGAGTGGCAGATCGACATCATGCGGGTTTTTTAGTGCGATAAATTCAGGCACAGGTGAAGATGAGATAAAGGCATGGACCGAGCCATTGACCACGGCGGAGGTTGCGTCTTTTGCTGTTTTTCTCAGGTCGATAGTGGCCGCTGGAAAGGTTCTTCTTGCCAGATCGGCAGAAACCGTTCCTCTTACAGCGGCGATATAGACTTTTTTACTGTTCAGGTCTTTTATGCTGGTGAAATCTTTGGTCAGGTTCAGGTTGCTGACCAGGCCGTAGCCAGAGCTGGCATACGGGGTCGAGAAATCCACTTCGAGCGCACGTTTGGGGGTGATGGACAGGCCAGAGGCGATGATATCGATATCGCCCTTTTTCAGAGCCGGTATCAGCTGATTCCACGGATATTGCCTGAATCTGACTCTGACACCCATATCGCTGGCCAGCTGGTTGGCGATATCTATTTCGAAACCGATCAGCTTGCCCTCTTTATTTTTCATTATCCAGGGGGCTAGCAGGGTGACACCGACCGTAATTTCTCCCTTTTTCTGGATAGTATTCAAGATATTGTCCTGCTCAGGGCTGGCGAACAGGGGCGTGCCAGACAAGGCTGAAAAGAGCAGGCTGGTGAGCAGGAAGAGAGTTCTTAAAAAGGTCATGAATCGATCCTTATCTGTCATGGGTGTGTCGCTTTTCGTATCTTGAGGTATTTGCTCCAGAAGTGCAATCAGGCCGGGGTTCCGAGTTTGTTTGCCTCTATCAATAGAGATGTCCTTAAGAGGAATGACCACGGATGATCGCTGTGTTCTGGGTGAGTTCGGGGATTAATTATCCATTTTGCCCGTTTAAGCCCACATTTGTATCCCAATGTGCTGTATAATTCGCCGGCTAAATTAATCCTCGTGAGTGTCATCGGAGCAGGTTGTCGAGAAGCGGGTCATTCAAAGCCTGCTTTATCACTTCTGAAGGATTTACGAATTTTTAACATATAACGTACATATCGAATATGTGCACTCAGGGTAGTAGAGCCATGGCAGACGTAGACTTAAGCAAATATAGAAATATCGGCATTTTTGCCCATGTGGACGCCGGTAAAACGACGACCACAGAACGTATTCTGAAACTGACCGGTAAGATCCATAAAACCGGTGAAGTCCATGACGGGGAAGCAACCACCGATTTCATGGAACAGGAACAGGAACGTGGTATCACTATTCAATCTGCGGCTACCAGCTGTGAGTGGAACGGTCACCGTTTAAACATTATCGACACACCGGGACACGTTGACTTCACCATCGAGGTCTATCGTTCACTGAAAGTGCTGGATGGCGGCATCGGTGTATTCTGTGGTTCGGGTGGGGTCGAGCCTCAATCTGAGACCAACTGGCGTTATGCGAACGAGTCAGAAGTTTCCCGCGTTATCTTCATTAACAAACTGGACCGTATCGGTGCTGATTTCTACCGTGTCACCAAACAGGTGGAAGATGTACTGGGTGCCGTACCTCTGGTGATGGTTTTGCCCATCGGCATCGAAGACCAGTTCAAAGGCTGTGTCGACCTGCTGACCCGTAAAGCCTGGATATGGGATAACGAAACCGATACCACGGCGTACCGCATCGAAGAACCCCCCGCCGAGATGGCTGACCAGGTCGAAGAATGGCGTGAGAAACTGATCGAGACTGCCGTCGAGCAGGATGATGACATCATGGAAGCCTACCTCGAAGGTGAAGAGCCCTCACTGGAAGACATCAAACGATGCATCCGTAAAGGCACGTTGACCATGGACTTCTTCCCGACTTATTGTGGTTCTGCATTCAAAGATAAAGGTGTACAACTGGTACTGGATGCAGCGGTCGATTACCTGCCTGATCCTACCGAAGTTAAACCCCAGCCTGAAGTGGATCTGGAAGGTAACGAGACCGGTGAGCTTGCCATCGTTGATCCGGACAAGCCTCTGCGTGCACTGGCATTCAAAATTATGGATGACCGTTTTGGTGCGCTTACCTTTGTTCGTATCTACTCCGGTCGTATGGATAAAGGTATGACGGTATTAAACACCTTCACTGGCAAGACTGAGCGTATCGGCCGCATGGTAGAGATGCACGCGGATGAGCGCATCGAGCTGGATGGTGCACAGGCGGGTGACATCATCGCTGTCGTCGGCATGAAGAACGTACAGACCGGCCACACATTATGTGATGAGAAAAACCCGGCAACGCTGGAACCGATGGTATTCCCTGATCCGGTTATCTCCATCGCGATCTCGCCAAACGACAAAGGGGCCTCTGAGAAACTGGGCATCGCACTGGGCAAGATGATCAAAGAGGATCCATCGTTCCGCGTGGAGACCGACGAAGACTCAGGTGAGACCATCCTCAAAGGCATGGGTGAATTACACCTCGATATCAAGGTTGATATCCTCAAGCGTACGCACGGTATCGATGCGACCATCGGTAAGCCACAGGTGGCCTACCGTGAGACCATCACCAAGACAGTTGAAGATTCTTATACGCATAAGAAACAATCGGGTGGTTCCGGCCAGTTCGGTAAGATCGATTACATCATCGAGCCGGGTGAGCCAGGTTCCGGTTACCAGTTTGAGTCAAAAGTTACCGGTGGTAACGTGCCACGTGAATTCTGGCCTGCGATCGAAAAAGGTTTTGCAGGTATGTCAGAAAAAGGTGTGCTGGCGGGTTTTCCCTGTCTTGACTGGAAAGTAACCTTGATGGATGGTCAGTTCCACGCAGTGGATTCCTCTGCTGTTGCCTTTGAACTTGCTGCAAAAGCAGCCTATCGCCAGACCATGCCCAAGGCCGGTCCGCAGTTGATGGAGCCGATCATGAAGGTCGATGTGTTCACACCGGAAGATCACGTGGGTGATGTCATCGGTGACCTTAACCGCCGCCGTGGCATGATCAAATCACAGGAGGCTAATCCGACGGGGGTTCGCATCAAAGCAGAATGTCCGCTGAGTGAGATGTTTGGTTACATCGGAACATTGCGTACCATGACATCGGGCCGTGGTCAGTTCTCTATGGAGTTCCTGCATTATGTGGCAGCACCCAGGAACGTGTCTGAAGACGTGATCAAAGAAGTGAAGGAGCGTGAAGCAGCCAGTAAGTAGAGCTGTTTTCACCATCCTGAAAAAAGCCGGCCTCTGAGTCGGCTTTTTTACTTTTTGAGCTATCAATTCTGCTTTTGGTGTAGTAAAAACAAGTGATGGAAATTGAAACGAGCTGGTTGATCGGGCTACATATTCCCGCACAGTTGATGCCTGTATCGGTATTGTATATAGCGGATGCCCTGTTTTTTATCACCTTGTTGTATACCATTAAACAGGTCGAGTTCAGGCAGTTGTTGAAAAACAGACCCAGTCAGCATGTATATTTTGGTGCGATGGTCCTGTTATTTTTATTGTGGGGTGTCAAGGCAGGTATTTCACCGGGTCTGGGGTTTCATCATCTGGGAGCTACATTATTTACCCTCATGTTCGGTTGGCCACTGGCATTGGCTGGCCTGACTATCATCCTGTTTGCCTCGGTCCTGTTGCAGCATAACGAGTTGATCGCGTTAGGTGCTAACGGTTGTCTGAGTATCGTGGTTCCTGTCTTTAGCAGTTATGCTGTTTTAAAGTTGTCGCAAAAATATCTGGTGGATAATTTTTTTATCTATATATTTGTCGTGGCTTTTTTTGGTGCGGGCATCGCGGTTATGTTCAGTCGCCTTTCTTCTATTTTATTGTTAAGTGCGGTTGGTGCATACCCGGATACAAAGCTGTTTGAAGAGTCTTTACTCTATACACCGTTGTTCATGTTTCCAGAGATGTTCATCACTGGCATGTTGATCAGTGTCTTTGTGGTATACAAACCCGAGTGGGTTATTACTTTCGATGATGAACGGTATATCATCGGTAAGTAGGTCTTTTGCTAATAGTACGGGAAAACAATTTTTTTGCCGCGAAGGACGCGAAAAGCGCGAAGAAAAGCTTTTATATTATTGTAGGTCGGGCACTGCCCGACGGCTCATGCTCGTTACTCTGGTGCTTCGGTGGGCAATGTCCACCCTACAAAAAATAATCTTTTATTGGCGTTTTTTTTGCGTTCTTAGCGTCCTTCGCGCCTTAAAATTGCTTTTAAGGCTATTGCCATTAGCGGACATGCAGTAAAAAACAAAGTCAAAAGAATTTCACCGCAGAGGCGCAGAGAACACAGAGAAAAACTTTTATTATTTTTAATACCAGCTTTGCGTCGGAAGCAGTCGCCATAAAGCAACTGGTGTCCTTTTCGTCCGCAGTTGTTGTGCTGCGCAGTAATTAAAAGTCACTCAAGCAAGCGAGCCAGAGTTTCAGTCAGGCTATCGATATGCTCATGTGTGTGTTTTGCAGAAAGGGTTATCCGTAGCCGTGAGGTGCCCTGTGGTACAGTCGGTGGGCGTATAGCCGTCACCAGGAAGCCGGACGCAAATAATGCGTCACTGATCTGTAATACCGCATAGTCATCGCCGATGATCATCGGCTGTATCGCGGTCTCACTGTTTTCGACAGGCAATGATAATTCCTGGCAGCAGAGTTTAAAATAAGCGATATTGCCATTTAGATTATTTAGATGCCGTGACTCATTTTGAATGATGTGCAGACTATAACGTGTTGCTTCTGCGATAGCTGCGGGCATGGCTGTGGTGTAGATATAGGTGCGTGCCTTCTGGATGATGGTTTCGATAAGTTCTTCACTGCCTGCGATAAAAGCACCAGCAGTCCCCATGGCTTTGCCGAGTGTCGCCATGTAGATCGGTATATCATCTCCATCCAGAGAGAAATATTGCAGACAGCCTTTTCCGGTCTCGCCTAATGTACCGAAACCATGTGCATCATCAACCATGAACCAGCTCTTGTTTTTTTTACACATCCTGGATATCGCAGGTAGCTCGGCGATATCACCATCCATACTAAAAACGCCGTCACTCAATACCAGGTTTTC
>DROB01000054.1 GCA_011321985.1 Gammaproteobacteria bacterium
GCCCTCGATTATGCCAGCATGAATTCTTTTGACATCGTATTTATGGACTTGCACATGCCCGGACTGGATGGTTATGAGACGACCCGTAAGATCAGGGAAGTCACCCCTGGAAAACAACCTGTCATCATCGCGCTGACCGCAAATGCTCTGCCACAGGAAAAAGAAAAAGTTATTCATGCAGGCATGAATGGAATCCTGATAAAACCTGTCAGTGACGCTGTTCTCCAAAAGATCATCAACCAGTGGATATTAAAAGAATCTCTATCGACCTCGGAGTTTAAAGAGATAACGGTAGACATGACCAGCCCTGTCGACCTGGATGATGACAAGAATAAGATGACTTTCTCCATCGACGTAGCTAAAGAGTTCACCGGAGGAAATGAAGAACTGGCCTATGAGTTGTTCACTATGTTACGTTTCGAACTGGATAATTACAGAAAAGAAATACTGACATCCGTTAAAGAAAACGACTTGAAAAAATTGAAGGCTGCCGTGCATAAACTGCACGGCGCAAGCCGCTGTTGTGGAACCACAGAATTAAAAAACACCAGTAGCCACATTGAAAACCTGATCAATCAGAAAATAGTTTTTGATATAGAAAGAGAAACATCTGATCTGTTGACTGCTATCCAGAACGTGGCTGATTACCAGATAGATGACTGAGACCGTATGCCGTACGGACACGGCATCCGAGCGCACATGGATGGGCTTACAGCGTGTCTCTGTCATTTGCTGGATTTCGTGTCTCGGGTTATATAACCATATCATATGAACCGACGCTATCGCCCTTTCTGGTGGCAAAAGAGAAAGTTAACGGGACAGCCGTGATTTTACTTTTAAGCTTTTCTTCGCGCTTTTCGCACCCCAGGGGTATTTGTCGCTTCGCTCAGGCACGTCCTTCGCGGCAAAAAAATGTTTTCCCGTATGTCCGCTTATGGCCGACAGCGGTCTTTTTATTGAGAGTCGTTTTAGTCACGTTACAGATCAACCCCTGGCCTCACGCATCAGTTTTTTATATTCACGGACGGCTTTTTCCAGCCCCATAAAAACACTGTCTGCGATGAGCGCATGCCCTATATTCAGTTCTCTCACTTTCTCCAGATTAGCTATATCATGGATATTCTGTCGGTTTAGACCGTGGCCGGCATTCACCTGCAGACCAATGTTATCGGCATGTTCACAGGCGATAATAACCTCATCGAGTCGTTTTTTCTGTTCCGTGTGACTGGCTGCATCGGCGTAATGTCCGGTATGGATCTCGATGACAGGGGCTCCCGTCCTCTTCGCCGCATCAATCTGTTCTGGATCAGCATCGATGAATAACGAAACCCTGATGTCTGCATCTGCCAGTTTCTCGCAGGCCGAGGTGATCGCCTCTTCAAAACAGATGACATCGAGCCCGCCTTCAGTGGTCAGCTCTTCACGTTTTTCGGGAACCAGACAGCAATCGTCCGGTTTGACATCACAGGCGATGTCCACCATTTCATCGGTAACCGCCATCTCGAGATTCATCCGTGTCAACATACGCTCTCTCAATAGATAAACATCCCTGTCCTGTATATGCCGACGATCTTCACGTAGATGCAGGGTGATGCTATCCGCACCTGCCTGCTCTACCAGTAATGCTGCGTGTACGGGATCAGGATAACGCGTTCCCCTGGCCTGTCTCAATGTGGCGACATGATCGATATTTACACCCAAGAGTAATTCATTCGGTTTCACTTGTTTCACACCCCTGTCTGAATTTTTTCAATTTTCCTCAATTTTACAGAAAAATGACCGCAACTGCTGTATTCATGGCGCTACATCGTTTTTTTTGCTACTTTCTACTGTATTCACACATAATAATAATCGGGATTTCACTTGGATATTCAACGCATCATCCGCTATGCATTAAGTCTGGCGCTGACCATTGTATTCCTGCTGCATGTCGGTGGGGTCTTTCATATTCCTATCCTGACCAGCCTTGAAAACCAGGCTTATGATGCACGCCTGAAAATCACCCTGCCCGAACATGTCGACAAACAGGTTATCATCGTTGATATCGATGAGAAAAGCCTGGATAAGATTGGCCAGTGGCCATGGAACCGAAATGTTCTGGCCAAAATCAATGATGTGCTGTTTGACTATTATCAGATCAAAGCTATCGGCTACGACATCGTGTTTGCAGAACCAGATATCGATGAAGGTGCAAAACTACTCGACAGGATGGCCAACAGCTCTCTCCAGAACGATCCGACATTTATTCAGGAGTACAACCGTGTCATGCCGTCATTGCAACATGACCAGCTTTTTGCCGAATCACTAAGAGGCAGAAAAACGGTGATGGGCTTTGTTATGGATACGGATACCATCAAGGGAAGCCTGCCCCAGGCTATCGCCACACTTGACAAAAAGACA
>DROB01000055.1 GCA_011321985.1 Gammaproteobacteria bacterium
AAATTCCTCTATGCCAGTCGTTGGTTATTAGCACCCATATACCTCGGCCTCAGCTTTGGCCTGCTGGTCCTGGGCATAAAATTTTTTCAGGAAGTCATCCATATAATCCCTTTGATCTTCTCGACCAAAGAAGCCGACCTGGTATTGATCCTGTTGAGTTTGATCGACCTCTCTCTGGTCGGCGGTCTGATCGTGATGGTCATGTTGAGTGGCTATGAAAATTTTGTTTCTAGCATCGACCTGGAGGAAGGTGCTGATAAACTTCACTGGCTGGGCAAGATGGATGCCGGCTCGTTAAAACAGAAAGTGGCTGCTTCTATCGTGGCGATCTCATCGATCCATCTGCTAAAAGTTTTTATGAATGCACAGAGCTATGAGACCGAGCAACTGAAATGGTATGTCATCATCCACCTGACCTTCGTTATCTCTGCTATCGGCATGGCCTATGTCGACAGGCTCAACCACCATTGATGTAAGCTGATATGCGCGGTATGGTCCCACCAGATCCGGAATCCCGCTCCTCCAACCTGGAGTATGCTGTCATCTATGTTCCCAAACGTAGCCGTAATCGTTTTGCTGCGAGTTGTGTAGAAGTAAAGTCATGTGCAGCAGATGCACTGGATGCCGCTGACCCGCAGAACAAATATTATGCGGCACGTGTCAGTGGCCCCTCGAAGTCATCCGAAGGGCAATATATCTATTACCTTATCGAGTGGTTAACCTAGGGTACTTGTTCAGAGATACCCTGGACCGAGAAACTATCCGATAGCTCCCAGATCATCCAGACTATCCTGCGCGATCTCTCTAACTTCCTCACTGTCATCGGATAGCAGCTTCCTGATAGCAGGGATATGTGATTTATCCCGGGTCAATGAGAGGTAGTGACAGGCATCACCACGCACCCGCGCATCATCATGAGACAGGTATTCGATCAGACGGGGCACCACACGCTTGAAAACTTCAGACTCCGCCATCTCCTCGATAATCGCACCCACACCCAGTCGCACATTGATCTTCGCATCGGCATCCGTCATCAGGTCGATAATATTGTCCAACGTCTCAGGATGACGCTGGATCAGCTTATTGGCATAATCGATCTTGCCTTCAGCTAATACTTCTGAAAAATAATCACTGATGCCCTCAGAGCTGGCAGCACGCTGCAACCATAACACCAGCTCCGGCTCCGTCCGCGCACCCTGTAACTCGAAAGGTCCTATCTGTAACCAGGGTACGCTGCGGACACCGAGCTCTGTGGCGAGAGCAGGGTTTTCTTCGATATTAACGATCTTCAGCTCAGCGATACTCCCCTGCTTCATCAGATCGATCAATATTTTCATCATCGGCCCGCAATAACTGCATTGCCTGCCCATCAACATCAAAACTTTTGCCGGCCCGGCCTGAAATTCATCCTGAGATTCGATATTTTTCTGCTTATTTGTCATATAATGAAATCATAGAGTTAATGTAGATAACAATAATAATGGCTAAAAAAACGAACAACCTCAGCTTACTGTTATTGTTGTTTTCTTTTTCGATCTACGCAGCAACCCCTCCTGGACTGGATGATATCGATTCAGACCTGATATTTGAAGACCGGCAACTTGACGATGAACTGACCTACCCTGACTGGTTCAAACTCCCTTTCGGTAACCTTAAAGACAACCTGAAAGAAGCGACCGATGCCGGTAAGAAAGGCATTATCACCTATTTTGGCCAGAAACGCTGCGCTTATTGCGCCCAGTTTTTCAAGACCAGTCTGGCCGACACAGAGATCCAGAACTATCTACGGAGACACTACGATGTGATAGCTTTCGATATCTGGGGCATAGACGACATCATAGATACTGACGGCAAGCAGTATACCGAGCATGAACTATCGATACACTATAAGACCGATTTCACGCCTTCTCTGATTTTTTATGATGCCGGAGGCACACCTGTGTTCCGACTCCGTGGTTATTACCCTCCTTATAAATTCCGGGCTGCACTACAATACGTAACAGAAGAATTTTACAAAAAAGAAACCTTTGCGGAATATTTTGAACGTGCGAACACCGGTGATTTCTTCCTGCTCGGCGGATTAACCGAACGGGATTTTTTCATTCCCCCTCCCTTTGATCTGCCCCTGCTACAGAAAGACAAAAAACCCATCGCCGTATTCTTCGAACAGGGTAATTGTCACACCTGCGATCTTCTGCACAGTGGCCCACTCGAAAAAGACCTGAGCATCCATGAACTTGAACAGATGGATGTGATCCAGCTTAACATGTGGTCAGAGACACCCGTCATCACCCCGGATGGGGTAAAAACCACCGCCAGGGAATGGGCTAAATCATTGGATATCTTCTATGCCCCAAGTATCGTTTTTTTTGACCCTGATGGCACAGAGATCATCCGTGTCGATTCAGTGACACGTTTCTACCGGCTGCTCGGTGTACTGGATTATGTCAACAAGCAGGGCTATAAGCAGGTATCTGATTACCAACGCTGGCGCTTACAGCAACGCAAGGTATCACCTTAAGACAGAAGAAACATGTTAAACGATATCCAGAAAAAATTTATGGCATTCCTGTGGCAGACAAAACCTGACGACCACAACTGGCTACAGGCACACCTGCTGCAGGCATTAAGGATTTTTTATGCCACGCTGCGCGATCTGAGCGGTGGCCTGCCATCACTACGTGCGATGGGACTGGTGTACACCACCCTGCTATCTCTGGTGCCGTTGCTGGCAGTCAGTTTTTCGGTGCTGAAAGGTTTCGGTGCACACAATCAACTGGAACCGGCACTGATCAACCTTATGGAACCACTGGGTGAAAAAGGACAACAGGTAAGCCAGCAGATCATTTCCTTCGTAGACAATATGAAAGTAGGAGTGCTGGGTTCTCTCGGTCTGCTGCTTTTGATCATCACCGTTCTGTCTCTGGTGAAAAAAATCGAGAGTGCTTTTAATTTCACCTGGCGTTTGACTATCACGCGAAATATCTTCCAACGTTTCAGTAATTACCTCAGTGTTATCTTGATCGGGCCATTGTTACTGTTTACCGCTGCAGGCATCACTGCATCGTTTAATTCATCTACTGTTATCGATAGATTTACGGCGATAGAACCGTTTGGCACCATGCTGTTATTTATCGGTGAAATTGTTCCTTACATCCTCACCATTATTTCATTCACCCTGATCTACATACTCATACCAAATACGAAAGTTCGATTCAGATCAGCCCTGTACGGTGCGGTTATCGCGACATTATTATGGAAGTTGATCGGCGCACTGTTCAGTGCCTTTATCGTCGACTCGACAAATTACACCGCTATCTATTCTGGGTTCGCCATCCTGATTATATTCATGCTCTGGATTTATATCAGCTGGCTTATCGTCCTGACCGGTGCTTCTATCTCTTATTATCATCAAAACCCGGACCGTATCAGTGATAGATCCCAGATCATCCGCCTCAGTTGCCGGCTTAGAGAAAAACTCGCGCTGACCATCATGCAACTCATCGCCAGCAGTTTTCATCACCATGAGAAAACATGGACATTAAAAACCCTGGCAAAAAAAACCAATATCTCCGAATCGGCACTGAGCATCGTTTTATCAGCCCTGTTGTCCAATGACCTGCTCACCCTGACCGGAAAAGAAAACAGACATTACCTGCCCAGCCAGTCTCTGGAAAATATCACGATCACGATGATCCTGGCCGCAATACGTAGTGCCGAAGAAGTCCCTCAGCTGCGCCCCTCCGACATAGATACCGTACAGCAGGTCGAAGACATTATTACCACCCTGGAAAACTCGATCACAGAGGCCGTTAGTGATCAGACACTAAAAGATATGGTCTGAATAAACCACCCCGCTGCAAGTGGACAGCTACGCACTCTCGTTTACACAAAATTCGCGGCAAGCCACGAGGGTTATTAACCCGCAGGGGTCAACGTTGTTCCAGCCAGCTGGCCACAGCCTCTACCAGCATCGTTTCCTGACCATCAAAAAAATGGTTGCCCATCATCTGCCTCTGGGTATAATTTTTATTACCCGCATCTCTCACTGCATCGACGCGAAGTCCCGCCGAACGAATGATGCCCTGCAGGTCTTCTGTACCGTATAAATCGAGGATGGGGATGGTGATCTCCTTCAATGAATTCAGGCTATTCATCCGGGGGTCACGTTTCGACGATGCTAACCCGATGGCGACAAAAGCTTTGATATCCTGCTTCGACGTAGCGAGATAATACGCTGCCATGGCCGAACCCTGGCTATGACCGACGAGTACGATCTCCTGCGAACCATGATCATGCAGATACCGGATAGCCGCATCGATACGTGGTGCGACTTCATCATACAGTGGCGCATATTCGGCATACACTGCATCATTGGCCAGTATCGGCATCTGTATCGACAGGGTGTTCCAGTTATACTCACTCAGACCTACGCGTAGAGGCTGGATCACCTGCTGCCAGTCAGGGTGAATACCGGTACCGTGCATCACGATAACCGCTCGATTTTTATTCTCAACCGCTTCGGTATAAATCCCCAGGAAAGACTCGCTACCGTCATCGAGCCAGACCGCTTCACCGTCGAGCAGGGAATCGACCACCTGCTCTGCCCAGCGTTTTTCTTTGGCTAGATCACTGGCCATGGCTGACCCACAGACGAGGCAGGCAGCAATGATAAAGGGCACCACGAACTGTCGAAGCTGAAACTGTTTAATCATAGATAAAACCTCCTGGCAGCATTGTAAAATACTCTTCAGCAGATAAGATGACAAGTATCAGAGAGTGAACTTCGATACAGGAACCCCCTCTAACCGGGCCATAATATATCACCCCTACCGGCGGAGCAGCATGGCACATATTGACTTACCTACGACCGAACAGGCTCTACCCGGCCGCGGCACCCGCATGCCGGTACCCGACAAACATTTCGTGAGCGGCAATGTACTTCAGCCACCCTTCTGTGAGGGTCTGCAACAGATCATCTTTGGCATGGGTTGCTTCTGGGGAGCTGAGAAAAAATTCTGGCAACTCGATGGTGTCTATACCACAGCCGCAGGTTATGCCGCAGGTATCACACCTAATCCGACTTATCAGGAAGTATGCAGTGGCATGACCGGGCACAACGAAGTCGTACTGGTGGTCTATGATCCTGAAAAAATCTCTCTCACCAGCTTACTTAAAACCTTCTGGGAATCACATGATCCGACACAGGGCATGCAGCAGGGTAATGATCGTGGTACCCAGTATCGCTCAGGCATCTATGTCTTTGATGAGCTACAGAAAAAAACTGCTGAAGACTCTTGCCGGAAATTTCAGCAGGCACTGGCTCATGAAGGATATGGCCCTGTCACGACCGAAATCATTGATGCACCAGAGTTTTATTATGCCGAAGATTATCACCAGCAATATCTGGCAAAAAATCCGAATGGGTATTGTGGTTTAGGGGGTACCGGTGTGGTGCTGGATGATACCGAATGAACAGGTGGACTTCAGGACACCTGAATTCATCACTGATGCATTCTCAGGAGACCGTTGAATAACCGACGCAGGTAGCAGCTTAATACTCACAGAGTAAAAGCGATTTTCCTGTCATAGAAGGTGGCTGCTGCAATCCCATCAACTGCAGCACTGTCGGTGCAACGGCACTCAGATCACCACCCGGACGCAGATGCCAGTTGGTCTCATCGATAATCATGCAGGGCACAGGGTATAACGTGTGTTGTGTGTGCGGCTCCTGTGTCACCGGGTCGACCATCTCATCACAGTTACCATGATCCGCTGTCAGGATGACAGAAAAACCGGTTTCTTTTGCAGCATCGAGGACGCGACCTACTTCTTTATCGAGTGCTTCGACAGCCGCGATCACGGCTTCACGCACAGCGGTATGACCGACCATATCACCATTGGCAAAATTCACCATGATAAAACCATAACTACCTGACCGCAGACCTTCGATCACCTTATCGGCCACACCCGCTGCACTCATCTCTGGCTGTAGGTCGTAAGTGGCAACATCCGGTGAGTGCACCATGATGTGTTCTTCACCGGCAAACGGTTTCTTCTTGCCACCATTAAAAAAGTAGGTGACATGGGCATATTTTTCTGTTTCTGCGCAGTGCATCTGTTTATAACCGGCACGACTGACGACCGATGCTACCGTGGCCTGTGGACGCTCCGGAGCATAACCGATGGGCAACAAAAATTCCGGGTCATATTCCGTCAGACAGGTAACCTGTGCACCACTGAAATCCCCTGTATCAAAATCATCAAAATGGTCCTGACTCAATACCGCCGTTAGTTGACGTGAGCGATCATTTCGAAAGTTGAAGAAGATGACGTTATCGTCTGACTGGATCAGTTGTGCATCATCCAGTACGGTCGGTATAATAAATTCATCGGTCTCATCATTGGCATAAGCCGCTTCGATGGCATAACGTGCATTTTCGGCATGCCGCCCCTTACCATTCACCATCGCCTGCCAGGCCAGTTCGGTACGGTCCCAGCGATTATCCCTGTCCATCGAATAGTATCGCCCGCACACGGTCGCGATACTGCCATTCGCATCTTCCAGCGCGCTTTCTATTTCAGGAAGAAAGGTTAATGCTGACATCTGCGCAGTATCGCGACCGTCTGCGGTCATATGCACCACCGGCCTGACCTTATGATCGGCACACAGTTTGATTAATGCCTTGAGGTGATTGATATGGCTATGCACACCACCATTTGATGTCAGGCCCACGAGGTGTAGAGGTCGCTCATTCTCAGCGGCATCCTCTACCGCAGCAACCAGCGCGGCATTGGTGAAAAACTCGCCGCTTTCTATCTCATCATTGATACGGACCAGGTCCTGCTTGATGACAGTACCACTGCCTAAAGTCATATGCCCCACTTCAGAGTTACCCATCTGGCCATCGGGTAAACCCACCGAGCTGCCACAGGCATCCAGTGTGGTATGAGAATTTCTTGAAAAATATTCGTCCAGACGCGGTGTATTGGCTTCCTGCATCGCATTATTAATTCGACTTGGATTAACACCGACACCATCCAGGATAATCAGGAGTGTAGGTCTTCGGGGAACGCTTCGATCAACCATAAGAGCTCTCTGCCCTTCTCTTCTTTTAAGTATTTATATTCAGGGCGCGATTTTACACTATTGACGGAGATTTCTGGGAGATTTTTTGTGGTGATGCACGATAAGGTGAACGACTCACACGAAAGCAGGCGTTCCAATACCCGCGTCCGGGAACGGAAAATATCACACTATTTGCCACACGGGACAAAAACCAGATCTACGATTTTTTATCGGGCCCACCGTCGTTTTCATCATCAACTTTACTCTCATT
>DROB01000056.1 GCA_011321985.1 Gammaproteobacteria bacterium
CCGAAAGTTCTTTTACTTTGCCAACGCGCCGTACACGGCTGATGCAATCATCTTTATCCAGAACCGCAATACCGGCTGAATCGTAGCCACGATATTCAAGGCGGCGCAGCCCTTCCAGTAAAATAGGAGTTACATTACGCTCGGCGACCGCACCGACAATTCCACACATAGTTATTCCTTACAAAAGTGATTGATATTCTGTGCTGAACTATCAGCACCCGAAAAGACAGTAAAATTATAGAAGTTTAAATCAGAAATAACATGAAAATAACCGGTAAATGACCGATAAATATTATGCAGGATACGACCATCTAGCCGCCGCGTGGTTATCTTTCTCCCGTAGCAGGCCGGATATTAACGCCACCTTCGCAGGATACCATTCCACTCTCAGCGTTCGACCACCGTATCATCCTCCTTATCCAGAACAACACCGACTCGATAAGAGTCAAAAACAGCAACCAACCAGAGAATAACGAATATGACGGCAGAGGTACCGGATAAATGTGCCTCCATGCCAGCGGTCTGACTCGAAGCCAGCTCCAGCATCGCCGTCATATCTGGCGGAACATAACCACTTTGCATCCTGTCGACCATCTGCTGCATATTCTGCATCATCTTCGACATTATGTCGTAGATACAGACGAAAGAGGCAATGGCTAAAAGGCCTCCGAAAAGTGTTTTCTTCAAATACAGGTGCCCCACACCAGGAAAGACTAACGCCGATAGCAATACCGCTTTTGTCGATTTTTTCATCAGTGCTTTATCTCCTGATTGCATCATGATTCAAGATAGATTACCTACATTAGCATACTGCGTTAAAAACCAATATAATGACGCAGACATTCATCAGGACAGGATCAATCAGGAAACCACAGAATGAACAACACCCTCGCCTTATCTTTTACACTTCTATTTACTGTATTTTCTAATCAGGCACTGGCCGACAGAGAGGGCGATATGTGGCAACAGTTCAGGGCCCAGAAGGCGATGGATGAACTGGATGCTGAATTTGCCAAACCAGAACCTGCGCCTGCGCCGACACCTGAAGTAGTCGAGCGTATTATCGAAAGGCCTGCACCCCAACCCGCACCTGCAGCGATCGCACCACCTGTACCGGTCATGATACCTGTGGCTGTACCCGCATCGCAACCATCGATGGTTACGGTCGAGTCAGGGGGGTATATATTTAACATGGGTGCATGTCGACTCGCCCACCGTAACATCAAGTGTCAGTTAACCATCACCAGTATAGACTCAGACGGTGAGCTCTCGCTCTATGCAAATAACGGCAGTACTTCAAGTCGCCTGTTTGATCGCAACGGGAACGAATACCAGCCTTCGACGATTGCGATGGGTAACAAGAACAGTAATGCTCATGTGAAAAGCCGCTTTATTTCAGGTGTGACCGCCAGGGGCAACGTAGAATTTATCAATGTCGATACCAGTACCCGTTCTATCTCGATGTTCGAGCTTAATACTTATAATTATGTAACAAACAAGTATGAGCGTATCCAGTTTCGTGATGTTTCCCTGAACCTCTAGGCTGCGCACTGTTTTAAAAAAATCAAAAAAGAGAGCCGCTGAAAGATAGCTACTGAAAAACAACGACTGCGTAATACCTTATTCATCGAGCAACAGGGCATCACGTAGATCATGGACGATACGGTGTATGTTGTGACAGCGCGCACAGACGGTGACAGCAATTTCCCCCATCAGTTTCTGGCTGTCTCTCACGCGTCCTTCCGTGATAGCTTCCTGCAGGGTTTCGAAGCGCAACCTGGTCGCTTTACCCAGTATACGTTCCCGTGGATAGTCATCATCTTTATGGCAACGATCGCAGCTATCGCCCAGGTTCTGTAACTCGTTTGCCAGTTTCTTTCCGGCCTCAGATGCTACGGTATTACGACCATCATCCAGCGCTATCAATATCCGGTTAACGGATGCCGACAGGTCTTCCATATTCTCTTCGAAACTCTGTGACTGCCCTTTTTTATTTTTTATCCTGATGTCATCATAGTGTGGCGCACGGTAGATGGCCGTCACCAGTGGCTGATACACTGTATGACAGTCATCGCAAGTCCGCTTGATCATCTTCAGTGTTTTACCGAGACGGTAGGTATCTCCCTTTTCAGCAAACATCTCGAGTTCAGGTATGAGGCGGGGTTTAATCTCTTTTTCCCATTCGGGTACCATCTCAGCTATTTCATTGTAATGCTTGTCCAGGCGCTTTATCCATTTCAATGTTGCTGCCTTATCACCGATATCGGCATTTTCACCAATAGCCTGCATCTCACGCCGTAGTTTAAACATGGTATGCAACCATCGTTGCCGCTTATTTATCGGCTTATACCATTGCTCCAGTGATGCGGGCGGGGATTTTAAAGTGACCGACTGCCCGGCGTAAGCGGGAAACAGCCATAGACCTGCGCCAACAGTGAACAGATGTATCAGAAGAAAAGCGGGGATAAGATTCATAATTATCTTTCTATACAACTTTGTTAAGGCCTGTCATTTAACTTCGTATCTATCCTTCCAGTATAAATCACCTGTTCGCACCGGCTCTATACAAACATCGACGCTACCTGGTTTAAGAGCACCTCTATTAATTGATGATGCCAGATTGTAGACGTGGCCTATCACCTGCAAAAATGAC
>DROB01000057.1 GCA_011321985.1 Gammaproteobacteria bacterium
CGGTCTCTTTCGAAATATCACTTATCCTGTAACTGGCCGGTTTTTTCTTCCCTTCAGATGCCATCGTTTACCTCACTATAGAGCATTGCCTAATAGGCAATGATAAACAGATATTCATTCAACATATACAGCCCTGTCACGATCAAAGTGATACCACCGATGATCTCGAATAATCGATGATGCCTGCCAACGACCTGTAAAGACTCCAGCCAGCCCATACTCCACGCACCCAACATTATAGGGATACTTCGCCCTGATGCAAAAGCCAGTAACAGAGCCGCACCAAACATGACTGAACCGATCGCCGCACTGGCGGTCAGTGTGATCAATAAGGCCGGAGCACAGAATGGACATATCGCCACCGAAAAAGGAATAGCTAATAAAAAAGCCCCCCAGTGTCCGCTGACTTTCCTGCCTCGCATCGCCATCCAGGGTAGTCGCAACCTCAGCCAGCCCGGCCACATCAAACCTAATACGATCAGCAGCGGTCCCAGGAACAACCCCCATTCACGCCCCATGATACTTTTCACCCATTCACCACCAAATGCCGCGATGACACCGAGTAGTACATGAGTAATGATGAGACCAGCAACAAAAGCAGCACCCAGGCTCAATGCCTGCCGTTTTCTATCAGCAGACGCACCCTCAGCGCGGGTGACATAAGCCAGCACGACAGGTATCGAAGCAAATGAAACCGGATTAAAACTAAAAACAAAACCCGCCAGAAAAGCGATTCCCAGAGCAGCAAAACTGGCCTCATGAAAAGTGGCCTGTAATGTCTGCCTGTCGAGATCAAATTCGGGAAACATTAAAAAAGCGGCCGCACCGAATAGCAGTACTGCAGTCAGATAGGGCGTACCATTTGCCGCTTTACTGAAAAAATCTTTTCCCGACTCATTGATGCCACTCAGCGAAGTAAACAGTATCGGCAAACTGAACAATGTAGAAAATAATAAGGCTGATATCAGCGCCAGTGGTAATGAGTTAACCGCGACAACCAGAACGATTAATATGACCAGTAATGGCAGAGTACAGGCTGGTGCGGTCAGGCCCAGGCGTACCGAGTCCGGCAACCTCGAAGACAGTGGCAGCAAGCGGAAAAACGTCAGATGCGGTACCGGTATATAAACTTTACGCGAGACCAGATACACAGAAGCCATGACGGTCAATACGATACTCGCTGTCGTTATATCTATCTCCGGTGAATCCGTTATCAGTACCGCCAGCGAAAATAATGTCATCAACAAAAGACTGCGGACCAGCCAGATGAGAAAAACATCCAGTATCCGTGCTGCCGGTTTTTTTTGATGTGCTCGAACAGCAAAAAGAGTATGTGTAGCGATGGTACAGGGTTCAAAAAAAGCGAGCGCGCCGAGAACAGTAGCGGTAAAGATTAACAGTTCATTCATCATTCCTCCTCACCACAATATTCGACCAGCGTCTGCTGTAATTGCCTGGCTGAAGGTAATGCGCTAAATACCAGCTTTCCCTGGATGGCGATCGCCGGTGTCGATAAAACACCCAGCTCGATCGCGTAATCCATCTCCTGCAAAATATTGACCTCACGCCACTCGAATTTATCCGCTCCCATCTGCCTGGCGATATCTTCGAGTACATGTTTTGCCTTACCACATTTTCCGCACCCCGGTGCGGTAAAGACTTCTATCTTAGTCATAACGACCTCACAGTTTAAAAATGCAACCGTGTACTGAGTAAAAAACGGGTATCGTCAGTACCATTCAGATCCTGTATCAAGGCAGCCTCGATCACCCAACGCTCGTGGATGGATTGCAGACCCAGCGTTACCTGATGAACCAGTACGCCACTTTCACGCCAGCGCCCACCCAGTTCCAGGTCAATATCCCACTCACTGCCTATCCCCCAGTCAGGATGCCTGGCTGGATCCAGACGGTACTGCCAGGCGATATCATAACGTGCCTGGTTCAGACGATTAGCCAGGCCCTGCTGCCATAGCACATCAAAATCCAGCTCATGACGCTTGCGAAAAAAAGTCGCGACCGCTCCCACCTGAAGAGCACCATCACGCGCACTGTCTGTCGGCACCACACCACCGCCCAGAAACGCCAGACGACTGGTTCCCTGCATATCATCCAGCTGCCAGCTGGTATGCCGGTACAGGACATTCAGGTCACCGCTCTGGTCACGTCCTGCAGGCGAGAGCCGGTATGGCAATCCAAAGAACAGGGCCTGAGAATGACTGATACCGTAGGCCACATTGGTATTTAATGTCGTCACATCCTGGTCCGTGTTCCTCTCTGCGAGCAAGCGTAATACGGTTCCCCCTTTTTCCAGTGGTAAGGCAACGAATGAACGGATGCCCATAGCAGCGACATCGAGTGATAAAGCCGACAGGACAGCGATGGATAGCAGTCTCGACTTACTCATCATTACTCTGATGTATATCATGCGTTCCTGGTGTAAAACCCGCATCGGTAATCGCCTTGTCTATCGCTTCGATATCGGCCTCCCTGCCTGGCAGCATGACGATACGGGCCTGCTTTTTCTCCAGGCTGACATCGACTTTATCAACACCGTCGAGTTTGCCAAGATTCTTTTTAGTACCGTACACACAGAAAGGACAGGTCATGCCGGTGACCTCTATATCGACGATCTGCCGGATCGCCTGTCCTTCAGCAAAACTACCGAAAGAAAAAGTGAACAGTGAAAAGATTAAGAATAAACGAAACATGATGAGACCCTCATTTTATAAACCCAGCCATTGACGTATCGGCAGGGCAAGAAAAACGGCAAAAAAACCCACAGACCAGACGGGAATGGATAAACAGACAAATCGACGGGTCCATTTCTGTGCGCGATGGCATATCTCTGCCAGTTCAGGCTCTGCCGGACAGGACTGGCCGGATCGATAAGTTATCCAGAAAGAAAGGACTATCAGTAAAGCCGATACCAGGAATACCAGTAGTTTGTATTCGCTCAGGGTGACCAGAAAAGGCAGGGTACTGGTCAGAGAAGCCACCGCCGCCCCCATACCCAGACTCACCAGTGTGATAGGGATAGCGCAACACAGCAGTGTGGAAGTACTGGCGAACAGGGTGAACAGATTAATGTTCTTATTCGACTTGATCGTATTTTTCATACAGTATTATCCAGCAGTTTTATCCAGATTGGCCTGAATACGCATCTACCCGATAGATTCACTACCGGTTTATTCTGCGAGCGTAATCAAAAAGACTCTGCTGTAAGACAACATAGAGCCAGCTCCAGGTTCAATTAAAATAGTAATATTTTCATATTAATATCTAATATACACCCTGGAGCCAACTCCAGGTCAAGTCAAAATAATCATTTATTCATCACTGTCATCGATCACACTCCTGGAAAAAGTGTTAAACAGCACGGGTACGACGAACAAGGTCAACAGGGTGGACGAAAACAGGCCACCGACGACCACGGTAGCCAGTGGCCTTTGTACTTCTGAACCGACACCGGTCGCCAGCAACATCGGGATCAAACCCAGTGCCGCGATCGATGCGGTCATCAGTACCGGCCGCAGCCGCGATAAGGCACCTTCAAAGACGGCGGTATTGACCGCTATCCCCTGACACAGGCGTTGGTTGATCGCATTCACCATCACCACACCATTGAGCACGGCGACACCAAAAAGAGCGATAAAACCGATCGACCCCGGTACCGACAGATATTGCCCGGAGATAAACAATGCC
>DROB01000058.1 GCA_011321985.1 Gammaproteobacteria bacterium
GGCCTGACCTTTTTTCGAATCTACCTGTTTCAAATCGGACATAGACTGTGATGGACTAACCCAGGACTTTAAATATATTGACCATCTCGATCGCAGCCGCCGCAGCTTCTGAACCTTTATTACCGGCTTTAGTGCCGGCACGTTCGATGGTCTGCTCGATGTTCTCTGTAGTCAAGATACCATTGATAACCGGCAACCCATGATCGAGTGCGATAGCTGACAAACCTTTTGCTGACTCATTGGCGACGATATCAAAATGCGGTGTAGAACCACGGATGACAGCACCCAATGCGATGATGGCACTATAATTTCCTGACTGCGCCAGATTTTGTACCGTGACCGGCATCTCAAATGCTCCCGGCACCCTGACGACAGTAATATCTGGCGCAGGAACACCATGCCTTAAAAGTGTGTCCATGGCACCTGCGAGCAAACTTTCAACGATGTAACCGTTAAAACGTGCGACGACGATAGCGAAACGTCCTTCTTCATATTGCAGGCTGCCTTCTACTATTTTACTTTCACTCATGGGTTTATCTCTTTTTGAACTTTTTAATTAAATGTAAATTTATCGTTGTTTACTCTGGCTGAATCACGGAATGAATTCCGCTCCTACAGATTTTATACTATCGCCTGTTATTACCGGAATGAGGCTGATGTTTTTTATGCCTCATCGCCTGTAATGTAATCGACTACTTCCAGGCCAAAACCTGCCAGACCATGGATAACTTTTGGCGCGGTCATCAGCCGCATTTTCCTCACACCCAGGTCCATCAGGATCTGAGCGCCCACACCATCTGTTCTCAGGTCTGCCGGTTGTTTAGCCTTCACTACCTTATCCTGTTCGATGTCCGAATGCTCGGACATCCACTGCAGTATCGATGCATCTTCATCCACCTGACTCAACACGACGACCACTCCCTGCTTCGCTTTAGCTACCTGTCGCAATGCCTCCCGTAACGGCCAGGACTTCGTGCCCCGTGAACAGAATGCATCCGTTAATGCATTTTTCATATGTACTCGAACCATGACTGGTTCATCGGGGTCAATCTCCCCATCAACACTCAGCATGGCATAATGGGTCAATGTATCGAGGCTGTTACGGTACGCATACAATCTAAAATGACCGCACTCGGATGGAAAATCACATTCGGCTATACGCTCAATGGTTTTTTCGTTCTTCAGTCGGTAGCTGATCAGATCCTCGATTGTACCGATTTTTAAACCGTGCTCCTGAGCGAAAGTTTCCAGATCAGGACGACGCGCCATGGTACCGTCTTCATTCAGTATCTCAACGATCATCGAGCTGGGCTCCAGACCCGCCAGACCTGCCAGGTCACAACCCGCTTCGGTGTGGCCTGCTCGCGTCAACACGCCACCGGGTTGTGCCATCAGAGGGAAGATATGCCCCGGTTGAACGATGTCTAGAGGAGAAGCATCTGCTTTTACCGCAGCCAGTATAGTGACAGCACGGTCAGCCGCTGAGATGCCGGTCGTAACACCTTCTGCCGCCTCGATCGACATGGTGAAGTTCGTACTTTCGATAAGGTCTGTGCCATTGATCATCAAGGGTAGATTTAATTGCTGGCAACGTTGCTGGGTCAATGTCATACAGATCAGACCTCGCCCGTAACGCGCCATAAAATTTACATCATCGGCTGTCACAGCACTCGATGCCATCAGCAGATCGCCTTCATTTTCACGATCTTCATCGTCCATGATAACAACCATTTTACCCTGACGGATATCTTCAATAATTTCTTCTGTCGTATTTAGCTTCATAATCTCTTAGTGCCGTTATGCCTGTTTTCGTGTTCCGGATAACATTATTTTACAAAACCCGCTTTAGCCAGAGTTTCCAGTGTGATCTCGCTTTCCGGATCGTCTTGCTTCCTCATCAACAACCTCTCCAGGTAGCGGGCGATGAGATCGACTTCGAGGTTCACTCTCGTTCCCGCTTTATAATGCTTGATGATTGTCTGTTGCTGCGTGTGTGGAACGATATTTACTTCAAAATCTGTATCCTCTACCCTGTTCACCGTCAAACTGGTGCCATCGATACAAACCGAACCTTTCATCGCGATGTAATGTTTTAATCCATCGGGCGCTCTGATGATCATCCTGACCGAGCGGGATTCCTCTTTTATAGAAAGCACTTCTCCCAGACCATCGACGTGTCCACTCACCAGGTGCCCACCCAGTCGTGTCGTTGGCAACAAGGCTTTCTCCAGATTAACTTCACTGCCAACCCTCATATCCTTCAGGCTGGTCAGAGCGATGGTCTCATTAGATACATCCGCCACGAAATAATCATCCGCAAAATCGACGGCGGTCAGACAGACACCATTGACCGCGATACTGTCGCCCAGCTGAACATCACTCATATCCAGTGGATGCCCGCTTTTTGAATTCGTAACAACATGCAGACGCATGTCTCCACCAACAGGCTCAATATTCTGAATAAGGCCAACAGCTTCGATTATTCCTGTAAACATATCCAGCCTTATTTTTTTGTTCCGGGTTTCTTTTTAGCCGATTTTTTTTTAGCTGATTTCGGCTGTTGCTGATCGATCTCATAGCTGGACAACGGCAACGATGAAGCATTATTAAACTCCGCACCGGCAGCGACACCGACGTGGGCAATCTCCTCTGCTGTCGCGGCTGTATCATAAGCAGCAAACATTGCACCCAGTGCATATTCTGCACCCGATCCGATGGCCCAGAATTTTTTATATTCTGTCACTTCACGCAGAGAGTGCACCCCGAAGATCCCGAATGGATTTGCGATCAACGCATCGATCTGCGTAGATTCATAAGGATCATCGTCTTCATCTTTGGAATTTAAAAAATATTTTTCTTTCAATACCGGGTGCAAGGTACGAAAAGTTTCGAAGATAGACATGCGGGACGATAGATCGACATCGATTTTTTTATCGACTATTTTCTTACTGGCAAAAATACTTTCCAGGACCAGTTGATGTGCGGCACTGCCGACGATTCCCAGATAGTTCTCATCGTGCCGCAGGATCTTATCGTGCGCAGCATCATACTCTGAGTTCAGTTTCAGATCACCGAAGCTGGTCAGGCTATCTGCTGCGATGCAGATCTTTCCCGCTTTTTTTGTTACTACAACTGTTGACATCAATAACCCCTTAGATCGAAATAATGATCCGCTCAGACGTTCGAGTCTGGCCGCAGTATCATCCGAATATCATTCCCGATAAAACGTACATCTTTTATATTTAACGTGACCCTGTCTTTCATTTTTTCCAGACCAGGAAGGCTGAACAGGCCTTTTGCACCATCACCCATAATATGAGGTGCCATGTAAATAATGATTTCATCAACCAGTC
This sequence comes from Gammaproteobacteria bacterium, assembly GCA_011321985.1. Taxonomy (GTDB): domain Bacteria; phylum Pseudomonadota; class Gammaproteobacteria; order SZUA-229; family SZUA-229. The sequence continues at coordinate 3,354 of DROB01000058.1, forward strand.
CATCTTTTAAAAGAGCACCACACAGGACAGAACCGGCCTCCACATGGAGCAGGTTCACTTCTTTATCAGCCAGATCCTTCATCAATAATCGAAGGTCTATTCTGCCATCCAGTGCCTGAGCATTTTCGATTATAAAGGGATAGTCATGTCTGTTTTCCACATTTACTGTGGTATATACGACACACCTGCTTTCTTCATCCTCATCCTTTCCCCTAGCGATAATCTTTGCCGTACCGGAAATTTTTAACTGGCTGTCCAGGACCAGTCTTCTGGGCTGCCTTACTTTATCCACACCCAGCTCTGACGCTGACAACCTGACATTCATCGACGGATCGTCCGCCAGTACCGTGCCGATACCTGTCAGGATTGCGGAACTCTCGGCGCGCAGACGCTGCACATCATTACGCGAGGCCTCACTACTTATCCATTTACTCTCTCCCGATGCCATCGCTGTGCGACCATCGAGGCTCATCGCAAGTTTGACACGCACGAAGGGATGCCCTGTTTCCATCCGTTTTATAAAACCTGGATTCAGATCTCGTGCCTGCGCCTCCAGCAGTCCACACTCAACCTCTATCCCGGCACGCCTTAACTTATCCAGACCTCTTCCCGCAACCAACGGGTTAGGATCCTGCATCGCCACGACAACTTTTTTTACTTTCGCATCGACCAGTGCGTTCGCACAAGGTGGTGTTTTTCCGGTATGACTGCATGGCTCTAATGTGACATAGGCTGTGGCACCGTTAGCCTTCTTGCCTGCCTGTTCCAGAGCGATGACTTCGGCATGGCCTTCACCGGCGTACTGGTGCCAGCCTTCGCCTACAATTTTTCCATCCCTGACGATAACACAACCTACACGTGGATTCGGGTCGGTACTGTACAGACCTTTTCTGCCAAGTCGTATTGCATGCTGCATATATTCGATGCTGCTGGTCATGATAGCCGGTTCACTTTATACGGGTACTATTATGAATTGTGCGTCATAACTAAAGCGTTACTAACGCTTTTTCTTAATCGATTTCGTCTGCTCGATTTTTTCTATAGCATCGCGAAATGCGTTGATGTCGCTGAAGTCGAGATAGACCGACGCGAACCGGATATAGGCAACCTGGTCCAGCGCCAGCAATTCTTCCATCACCAGATTGCCGATCGTTGCTGAATTGATCTCGCGTTCACCTGCTGCCAGTAACTGATGTTTGATACGGTTCAAGGCCGCATCGATCTGTTCCGTATTAACCGGTCGTTTTTCCAGTGCACGCATCACACCGGCAGCCAGTTTTTCTTCCTTAAATGGCATCCGACTACCATCTTGTTTAACGATACGAGGCATGTTTAATTCTGCACTCTCATACGTGGTAAACCGTTCATTACATGAGATGCATTCACGACGGCGACGCACCTGATCACCGTCATTGGCTAACCGTGAGTCGATGACACGTGTTTCAGGCGCTGAACAGAATGGACAATACATTTTTTATACCATCAAAATTCAATCATTACTTCATCATGGTCAGCCTGCGGGACTAACGCTCATAAACCGGTAATCGTTCACAGATCGCTGTCACTTTTTCCCGGACACTATCTACTATCGAAACATCGGCTTTGTCATCATCGATACTATCGATGATGTCACACATCCAGGTCGCCAGATCCGTCGCATCCTGCTCATCAAAACCACGGGTCGTCATCGCCGGTGTTCCGACGCGGATGCCACTGGTCACGAAAGGTGACTGCGGATCGTTAGGCACCGCATTTTTATTTACCGTTATGTGCGCCTTACCTAATTCGGCCTCGACCACTTTACCTGTCAGATTTCTGGGTGTGAGATCCCAGAGAAACAGGTGATTGTCGGTACCACCTGACACCACCTTGTAACCACGCTCCAAAACAACATTTGCCATCGCCTGCGCATTGACGATGACCTGCTTCTGGTAGAGCGAAAATTCTGCTTCCTGCGCTTCTTTGAAGGCCACCGCTTTTGCCGCGATAACATGCATCAATGGACCGCCCTGCGACCCTGGGAAAATGGCCGAATTTAATTTTTTTGATATCTCTTCATTCTTCAACAGTGACTGCTCACCGGCAAGGATGATTCCGCCGCGAGGACCACGCAGAGTCTTATGTGTCGTCGATGTCACCACATCCGCCACGCCGACAGGATTGGGGTATAGACCGGCAGCGACCAGACCAGCGACATGGGCCATATCGACAAAAAGGTAGGCCCCGCAGGAATCCGCGATGGCACGGAAACGCTCCCAGTCCATCACCCGTGAATATGCAGAAAATCCAGCTACGATCATTTTCGGTTGATGCTCATCGGCCAGACGCTGAACTTCATCGTAATCGACGATGCCTGTCTCGTTATTCAGACCATACTGGACCGCATGATAGATCTTTCCGGAAAAGCTCACATGAGAACCGTGGGTCAGGTGACCGCCATCCGCCAGTGACATCCCTAAAACGGTATCACCGGGTTTGCACAGCGCCATATAGACCGCCGCATTTGCCTGAGACCCTGAGTGCGGCTGCACATTTGCATACTCGGCACCAAATAGTTGTTTTACACGCTCTA
>DROB01000059.1 GCA_011321985.1 Gammaproteobacteria bacterium
AATGGTGGTCATGGGTGGACTTGAACCACCGACCCCGGCATTATGAATGCCGTGCTCTAACCAGCTGAGCTACATGACCTGTATTTGATCTTCTATTAAAAGCTGTCCGGATGGACTTCTTTCGAACCTTCTATGAAGGGCGGGGATTTTCCCGTTTTATGGGCTTAATGTCAATATTTACAGGGGTATAGAGGGGGATTTGTCAGGATATTTGCTGTATCGGGGTTCTGGCGTTTTCTGCTGGTTCGATCGCGGAATAAATTCCGCTCCTACGTGCGCATTCCAGTAATGTTGAACCGGAACATGCACCTACGGAGGTGCGCTCCCTCCCAGGGGGTTATACGTTGAACCGAAAGTGCATTACGTCGCCGTCCTGGACGATGTAGTCTTTGCCTTCTACGCGTAGTTTGCCTGCTTCTTTTGCGCCCTGCTCACCCTTGTTATCGACAAAATCCTGGTAGGCGATGGTCTCTGCGCGGATGAAGCCTTTTTCGAAATCAGTGTGGATGACGGCGGCGGCTTTGGGTGCAGTGGCACCGATGGCGACAGTCCAGGCACGTACTTCTTTTACCCCGGCGGTAAAATAGGTCTGCAGGCCCAGCAACTCATAACCTGCGCGGATCACGCGATTCAGGCCGGGTTCTTCCAGACCCAGTTCTTCGAGAAATTCTTTGGCTTCATCGGCATCCAGTTCGATCAGCTCCTCTTCGATGGAGGCGCATACGGCGACCACGGCAGCACCCTCTTCTTCTGCCCGTTGTCTGACAGCATCCAGATGCGGGTTATTCTCGAACCCGTCATCACTGACATTGGCGATGTACATCACCGGTTTGACGGTTAGCAGGTGCAGGTCATACAGTGATGCAAGGTCCTCTTCGCTCAACCCCATCGACCGTACAGGTTTGGTCTCATTTAGGTGCGCGGTCACTTTTTCCAGTAATGCAAACTTTGCCTTTGCTTCTTTATCACCACTTTTGGCAACGCGACCAACTTTATCTGCGGCTTTTTCTACTGATTCGAGATCGGATAATGCCAGTTCGGTATCGATGACTTCGATATCACCGATCGGATTAATTTTGCCTTCGACATGGACCACATCATCATCTTCGAAGCAACGTACCACGTGTGCGATGGCATCGGTCTCGCGGATATTGGCGAGAAATTTATTACCCAGACCTTCGCCTTTAGACGCACCCGCGACCAGACCTGCGATATCGACAAATTCCATCGAGGTATGCTGCACCCGTTCTGGCTGGACAATTTCTGCCAGTTTATCGATACGGGGATCGGGTACGAATACTATACCCACGTTAGGTTCGATGGTGCAGAACGGGTAGTTTTCGGCCTGGATACCGGCTTTGGTTAATGCATTGAATAAGGTGGATTTACCGACGTTTGGTAGACCTACGATGCCACATTTAAAACCCATTATGAATCTCTCTGAAATTTTTTAAAAATTATTCGTTGCCGTGCATCGTGTGGAATGTGAATGCGATCATGGCTGTGTTCTTGTTGTGTGTCTGGCATTTTTATTCTGGCAATCGCGGATTGCAATCCGCTCCTACGGGGGGTGTGACTAACATCTGCCTTTTTTATTTGCTGTGCAGCTTCTGCATCGCCTGTTCCAGTGCGCCTGATGCCAGTTCGGGCATCACACTGGCTGCGTCATCGATATCCTGATCTATCAAGGTCTGCTCATCGCGTGACGCTTTGTGCAGTACGTAATCAACTACCTGGTCCTTGTTCCCCGGATGGCCGACACCGATCCTTAAGCGATAAAAATCTTTTGTGCCTAGCTGGCTGATGATGTCACGCAGACCATTGTGCCCACCATGACCACCACCGCTTTTCAGTTTGGCGGTTCCCGGTGGTAGATCGATCTCATCATGTGCGACCAGACATTGATCGGCGGCGATACGGTAGAAAGACAACAGGCTCTGTGTGGCAAGGCCGCTTCGGTTCATGAAGGTAGCCGGTTTCAATAACCAGATATCACTGCCTTCGAGTGAGATCTTCGCAACCTCACCGTGAAACTTTTTTTCCGGGCGGAACGTTGCCGAGTATCTACGCGCCACTTCCTCAATAAACCAAAACCCGGCATTGTGCCGGGTTTCAGTGTATTTGGAACCGGGGTTACCCAGTCCGACGATAACTTTAAGATCGATTGATCTAACAGCCATTGTTGTCCAGTCTTCGTGTTCAGCCAGCTATAGCGTTACTCGCTATCACCACCTTCTTCACTAGCATCACTCTCACCTTCAGCCTCGCCCTCGGCGGCTTCTGGTGCTTCGTCTTCAATCTCTACTGCAACCTTGCGGACATGCATACCGACCACAGCTGTGTCGTGCTCATCACCCTGCTTGAGTGCTAACACTTCGACACCCTCAGGCAGTTTCAGGTCAGACAGGTGAATGATGTCACCGACGTGCATCTCTGAAAGATCAACAGAGATGAAGTCCGGAATATTTTTGGGCAGACATTCCAGCTCGACCTCGGTAATAACATGGTTAACAACACCATCTTCAGTTTTGATACCCGGAGAAACATCTTCACCCGAGAAGTGCAACTGAGAGAATACGTGTACGACTTTCTTCGCATCGACGCGGATAAAATCCATGTGCATCACTTCCATCTTATATGGATGATGCTGGATATCACGGATCAATACATCTTCCGCTTTACCATCGATGTTTAATGCCAGTACCTGTGAATAAAAACTTTCGTCAGGTAATTTATGCTGAACATCTTTCTGTAGCAATGAGATGGATACGGCATCTTTACCGCCACCGTATACGATTGCAGGAAGTGATTTTGCGTGGCGCAGGCGGCGGCTCGCACCTTTCCCCTGATCTTCACGCAATGTAGCGTTTAACTCTGTACTCATGATTTTCTCCGAGCTCTAAATAAAAAAATCTTCATTCGCGACCAAATGAAGTACGTTCGGAAGGGTTTAAGCTTCCTTTCTGGCGGTATTAGCACCAATTCTTTTGTAGCTGCAGCCCGAGTATCATGGGCAACAGCAACTTTAATCTATATACATCTCACTGACAGATTCTTCCATGTGAATCCGTCGGATGGTTTCAGCGAGCATGGTAGCCACCGACAGTTGACGGATACGCTCACATCCTTTCGCTTCTTCAGACAGTGGTATGGTATTGGTTACCACTAGTTCATCCAGAACCGATTCTGTAATATTTTTAATCGCATTACCCGATAAGACAGGGTGGGTGCAATACGCTGACACACTGGCCGCACCGTGATCTTTTAATGCACCCGCAGCTTTACACAGCGTACCGGCGGTATCGACGAGGTCATCGACGATCACACAGTTTTTATCCGTCACATCACCGATGATGTTCATCACCTCAGACACATTGGCCTTGGGACGACGTTTGTCGATGATAGCCAGATCAGCATCGCCCAGCCGTTTAGCCAGGGCGCGTGCCCTTACCACGCCACCGACATCCGGTGAAACCACCAGCAGGTTCTCGTGCCGTTGTTGCCATATATCTTTCAACAATATCGGCGAGGCATAAACGTTATCCAGCGGTAGATCAAAAAAACCCTGAATCTGGTCTGCATGCAGATCAACGGTTAACAATCGGTCGAGTTTTACACCCGCCAGCATGTTAGCAACCACTTTGGCTGTAATCGGCACCCGTGCCGATCGTGGTTTACGATCCTGGCGTGAATAACCATAATACGGTACAACTGCCGTCACGCGCCTTACCGAAGCTCGTCGCATCGCATCGATCATCACCATCAATTCCATCAGATGATCGTTACATGGCTGGCTTGTCGGCTGGACGATAAAGACATCACGGCCACGGACATTTTCCATGACCTCGACGCAGATCTCTCCATCACTGAAGGTCTCGACGCTGATCTTACCCATTCGCGTATTTAAAATTTCAGCTATTCGTTGAGCTAATTCAGGGTTGGCGTTACCCGCGAATATCATCAACCGACTATCGTCTTCTTGATTCACTTGCCTGTCCTGTTTTAAACAATGCTCATTGAACTAATGGCGGAGCGGACAGGATCATCTGTCCACCAGGGTATCGCACTAACTGTGGCTGGGCCGGCAGGATTATGAAATACTTCCTGTATTTCACCCTGCGGGCCGTCAGCAAAAAACGTGCTGACGTTCAAAATCGTTCCTGACGATTTTAGTTGAACCTGTAACGGTTCAAATCTGCCGGCTTAACTCCTTTAGCTCACTACGCTTTTAAGGAGTACAGCTTTCTAAATATGGCTGGGCCGGCAGGATTTGAACCTGCGCATGCCAGGATCAAAACCTGGTGCCTTACCGCTTGGCGACGGCCCAATTTAAAAATCTATTTTAGCTTATAGGGCGCAGGCGATTTTATAAATAAAACCTGCGCATGCCAGGATCACATGATCACAAAGCGCTGGTACCTCACCACTTGGCGACGGCCCAATTTAAAAATCTATTTTAGCTTATAGGGCGCAGGCGATTTTATAAATAAAACCTGCGCATGCCAGGATCACATGATCACAAAGCGCTGGTACCTCACCACTTGGCGACGGCCCAATAATTCTTACACTAGTCCCATCCTACTTTACAGCCTGAGACGCTAAAAAAGAGTACAGAGGAGACTGATTTAAGCCTCGGGTAACAAAGCTATTCCACGAGCCAACCGTCGAATCCTGCCTTATTTGCCGCAAAACAGTGTCTGCCTGTGCTTTTGTATCAAAAGCAGCAAAAACCGATGCGCCTGTACCACTCATGCAAGCTTTTGAATATTTACCAACAATATCAATCGCTTGCGAAACTTCAGGATAGTTTTTTGCTACCACCGGAGTACATACGTTCCGCCACTCACGCTGCGAAAGGTCGCATATTTTGATGGCAGAACAATCCCTTGTCAATTGCGGATTTAAAAAGATTTCTTTCGTCGAAACATGTACCGGCGGAATGAGCACCAGATACCAGCCTTCTGCAGGTGATATCGGGCTTAATTTATCCCCTACTCCTTCGGCGAAGGCCGCAAACCCACGGACAAAAACGGGAACATCTGCGCCCAGATCCAGCCCCGTTTCAGCGAGCTCATCGACCGTAAACCGCATCTTCCACAACAGGTTTAATGCGATCAATGTGGTCGCTGCATCCGAGCTGCCACCACCGAGCCCTGCGCCCATCGGGATCTTTTTTGTCAGCGTTATATCTACCCCAAAAACAGCTTCCGGTGTCGAGGCCTTATCCAGAAATTTTTCACGGAGCAATAATGCTGCCCTGATAATGATGTCTTTATCTTCAGGCACCTCAAAATCATCGCTGTGACGGATGATACGCTCATCATCCCTCAACCTGAACTGAAGTGAATCAGAGAAATCGATAAACTGGAAAACGGTCTGCAATTCATGATAACCATCCTCACGCTGCCCGGTGATATGCAGCATCAGGTTCAATTTGGCAGGCGCAGGCCAGGCGGGATCGTCCATTTTTAGTTATCGATTAACCATCGTCTTAACACCAGTCGCATATCCAGTTCTTTATCTTCAGCACCACCCTCGTAACTGAGGTAGATATCATGTGGCATCACTATTTTATCACCGGCATATCGGGTCATCTCGACATTCCAGCCTGATTGTTTCACTCTGTTGAGGTGTCCCTTTTTATCCCACATGATCTTCTTCACAGGCAACCTGTTACTGGGTATCCCGCGTATCCAGTCCTTGACCGCACTCGCTGGCAGATCGACTTCGAGTATCGACGTGAAGACCTCGTCGATATCATTGATGGTCTTTTTCGATCCATTGGGATAACGTATCTCGGCCTGATCTTTATCACCCTGGACCAGGTAGTTACCTGCACCTACCGGTGCAAGCAGACGGATGGTGTAGTTCTCTCCATCATTCTTCCAGATGATATCCAGACTGCCTCCGGTTGTTTCGGTCTGCACACCGAGGCGACCCCGGATCTCCCATACATTGATCTGCTGGCGCTGTTTTTTTTCAGCGACCCAGCCTTTGGGTTCGATCGAGGCAGGATCAGGGCCTTCGGGCTGATCTTTGATGGCAGCACAGGATGCGAGAACAAGGATGGTCAAACTGATGACCAGGCGCGATATAATAGTTTGGATCATAGGATATCAATAAGATAATACGAATTTGGTTTCTGCTCAGGATTCAGGCCGTATTGTAATAACAGCACGAGGTAAAGACAAACAGGACGAGACACGCTTTGATCACAAGAGCACTGGAGATACTCCGCTTGTTATTTATTGCGCCCGGCACTGTGCTCAGACGGTAAATAACCTGCGCCCTTACGGCGAACGTCTTAATTATTGAGGATTGATGCGATTCAATGTTTCCACCAGCACCGGGTTCTCTGCATTCTGCGCTTTTCCTTTCTTCCAGATTTTTCGCGCTTTATCTTTCTGGTTGGCCTGCCATAAGACTTCACCGTAATGCGCCGCTATCTCTGCATCTTCCAGTTTTTCAAACGCGATAGATAACCACTTGATAGCATCATCCATCTTACCGAGGCGATAACTCACCCAGCCCAGGCTATCGAGTATCGCCGGGTCATCTGGTACCAGCTCAGCCGCTCGCTTGATATATTTCAGCGCTTCTTTATACCTCGCCGTACGGTCAGCCAGCGTATAACCCAGTGCGTTCAGGGCATCTGCGTTATCCGGCTCCTTGGATATAACTTTTAACAGGTCGGCTTCAGCCATATCCAGGCGGTCGACTTTCTCTGCCATCAAGCCCCGCGCATACAACAGCGTGGTATCTTCACGATTTTGCTGCAATGCACGGCTATACATCTCGACACCTTCTTTATACCGGTGCTGCTCACGCAGGACTTCACCCTGTGCCAGATAAACTTTTACCCGCAGTGCCCAGGTTGTCTGTTGCTCGGCCAACGCTTCAAGTTTCAGCAGACCTTCATCGGGTTTACCAAGGAAGGATAACAGCACACCGATACGTAATTGCGCATCGAACTTGTAATCACCGGTTTTGACACGCAGGTAATAGGCGATAGCCTGTTTTTCTTCACCCTGATTCTGTACGATCCTGCCCAGATAATAATTGGCGATAGACACTTTCTTGTCGATCTCGATCAGGTGCTCGAGTGCTTCTACCGCTTCATCAAGATTTTTGTTCTCGATATATAACAGTGCCAGACCCAGCGTTATCTCGCCATCATCAGGCAGTTTTTCACTCAAGATCTGATATTGCTCGATAGCGGCCTGAAGCTTTCTCTGCTCGACTAACATACGCGCATATTGCAGACGTAGAGCACTGTTATCCGGCAACTCTTCCAGTACCTGCTTTATCAGGATGGCGGCTTCTTCATTTTTACCCTGCGACGAGAGTATCCTGGCTTTTATGATCAACACTTCGTGCAGAGAGGGATCCAGCTGCAGGACTTCATCGAGCAATGCCAGCGACTCATCGTATTTTTTAAGTTGTGCTGCGTAACGTGACTGCAGGATCATGAGCTGCTTGTTTTTCTCTTCTCGCTCATTCAGTTTCTGCAGCACCACATACGCATCTGAAATAGAGGCCTCTTTTGCCAGCATCTGTTTCACTGCCATGGCTTTTTCGGTTGGCGTACTTTGAGAATGAGAAAGAACTGACTCGATATAGGGCACCGCTTTTTCCGGCTGACCCAGCTTCAGGTAAGTTGCTGCATACATACGCGGCAGCTCTACGGAGTCTGGCTCCAGCTCACGCCAGCGATCCAGTGCCTCCAGTGCCTCTTTATAATTTTCACCATAGAGCGCGATATAGGCGGCGCGTGCCGCGATACGGCTATCCTCTATCGTCTGAGAAGCTTGCCGATAATATTGCAGCGAGGTATCAATATCGCCACTGTTTCCCGCAAACTCGGCAGCGAGCAGATTGAACAATGAGTCACCATCCAGTTTTACCGGTTTCCGGGGATGTTTTGCCGCCACCGAGGCGACATCATCCTCGCTAGTGGCGACCTTCTGACTGACAACCGGTTTATCCGTTGTCGCATGTGCTGGCGTGTTTTTACTGTCTCCGGGCGAGGGAACACTGTTACAGGCCGTCAATCCCAGATACAGGGCGAGCACGAAACTATACTGCACAGCAGCCACAACCCCGCTTTCTCCCAGCCCGCTCTGGCGGCCCTGAGGCATTATTAAACGGCTGATATTAAAACTAGATTCACAATTACTCTTTTGCATTTTTACCTATCAAATAAATGACTACCATGCGTTAAATATAACGCATTTTTTAATATTAATGACGTTTATACGCCGGAAATCAACACATATTTTATAAATATTTGGGGGTATTTAGGGTATTCGGCTTGAGTTAAGTGCATCCATCCTTCAAAATTGCCTGTTTTCCCATACCATAACGATTCCAGAATCGCCTATGTCTTTGATTACACTCGGTATCAATCACAAAACCGCGCCACTTGATCTGCGCGAACGACTGGCGTTTACCCCGCAATCTTTACCGGAGGCCCTGTCGAGCCTGCATAAACTCGACCACGTTAGCGAGGCCAGCATTTTATCTACCTGTAATCGCACCGAGATTTATTGCGCAACCAACGCAGATAACGACCAGGCAATCGTCCAATGGTTCAGCCAGTTTCACGGCCTGGAAGAAAAACGCATAAAAGAACACCTGTACCTTCATGCCCACGAAGAGACCATACGCCATGCCATGGAAGTCGCCTGTGGTCTGGATTCCATGATTCTGGGCGAACCCCAGATCGCCGGACAGATGAAGGAAGCCTATGCCCTGGCAACGAAGAATGGCACCATCGGGCAACTGCTCGGAAAACTTTTTCAACGCGTCTTCGCCGTGTCCAAGCAGGTTCGTACCGACACCGATATCGGCTCCAGTCCTGTCTCTGTCGCCTTTGCCGCGGTCAGCCTTGCTAAACAGATTTTTGGAGATCTGAAACAGACCACCGTTCTGCTGGTCGGAGCCGGTGAGACCATCGAACTGACCACTCGCCATCTGCACTCACAGGGCGTAACCAGTATCATCATCGCTAACCGCAGTCCGGAACGTGCGCAGAAGCTGGCCAACGAGTTTGGTGGCGAAGCCATCGGCCTGCAACAGATTGCCGACCATCTGCACCGCAGTGATATCGTCATCTCCTCGACCGCCAGTCCATTACCGATCATCGGAAAAGGCACGGTCGAACGAGCATTAAAACAACGCAGGCGGGAGCCTATCTTCATGGTTGACCTCGCCGTGCCGCGCGACATCGAACCCGAGGTCAACGAGCTGGATGATATCTATCTGTACAGCGTGGACGACCTGCAATCGGTAATAAAAGAAAACATGGAAAATCGCCTGCATGCCGCCGAGCAGGCACACGAGATCATCGATGCCCAGGTACAGCACTTCCTCGACTGGCAACGATCACTCGGTGCTGTCGATGTTATCGCGCAGATCAGGCAACGTACGCAAAGTTTAAGTGACGAAGTGCTGGCCAAAGCAAAGAAACAGCTGGCAGCCGGACAGGATGCCGAGCAGGTACTCGAATTTCTGGCGAACACATTAACCAATAAATTCTTACATCAACCCAGCACACGGCTACGTCAGGCCAGCCAGGATGATCGTGAACATATTCTGGATATTGCTCAGGATCTGTTTTTACACAGAGATGAAAAAAACGATACTCCGAAAAATACCGAATAAGTAAAAACCTTGATGAAAGATTCCATACTAAATAAGTTACACGGCTTGCTCGATCGGCATGAAGAGATCGCTGGCCTGCTTGCCGATCCCGACATCATCGGCGACCAGAATCAGTTTCGGGAACTGTCACAGGAGTATTCACAACTCGAACCCGTGGTCAGATGCTTTCAGAGTTATAACCAGGCGAGTGATGATCTGCGCGCGGCTGAAGAGATGCTCAAAGATGAAGATGCCGATGTCCGCGAGATGGCCATGGAAGAGAAAAAAGAGGCCAGTAAAAATATCGAGGTACTGGAATTAGAACTACAGAAATTATTACTGCCGAAAGACCCGAATGATGACAGCAATATTTTTCTCGAGATCCGTGCTGGTACCGGTGGTGATGAAGCCGCGATCTTCGCTGGCGACCTGTTTCGCATGTATACCCGTTTTGCCGAACTAAAACACTGGCAGATCGAGATCCTCAATCAGAATCTCGGTGAGCACGGCGGTTACAGAGAAGTCATCGCGCGCATCATCGGCACCGGTGCTTACTCACAGCTGAAATTTGAATCCGGCGCACACCGTGTACAACGGGTGCCTGAAACAGAATCACAGGGCCGTGTTCACACCTCTGCCGCGACCGTTGCGGTGTTACCCGAAATAGCTGATGTCGAACAGATAGAGATCAATCCGTCTGACCTGCGTGTCGATACCTATCGCGCTTCTGGCTCGGGCGGACAGCATGTCAACAAAACCGATTCTGCGGTTCGCCTCACACACCTGCCGACCGGCACCGTAGTAGAGTGCCAGGATGAACGCTCGCAACACAAGAATAAAGCACGTGCGATGTCATTACTGCAGTCACGGATAATGAATGCAAAGATAGAGAAACAACAGGCCGAACAGGCGCAGGCACGAAAGAGCCTGGTCGGTAGTGGTGACCGTTCCGAACGCATCCGTACATACAATTTCCCGCAGGGTCGCGTCACGGACCACCGGATCAATCTCACCCTGTACAAGTTAGATGAGATCATTCAGGGCGATCTGCAACAGGTGGTCGAACCCCTGATCAATGAATATCAGGCTGAACAACTGGCTTCACTGGCTGACGAGTGAGTTTCATCATAGTCAATGCGCTGACGGAAGTATCTGATGAACATCCAGCAAGCACTTCAGCTAGCCAGTCATAAGCTGAGCGATTCCAGCCCGAGCGCCATGCTCGATGCTCAGGTGCTGCTGACGCATATACTGCAATGCAACACAGCTCACCTGATGGCATGGCCTGAAACAGAACTCGACGAACGACAGGCATCACACTACCTGATGTTAGTCCAGCAACGGCAACAGGGCTCTCCTGTCGCTCATCTGACAGGCCAGCGCGAATTCTGGTCACTGGATTTTTTTGTTAACGATTGCACATTGATCCCCCGTCCGGAAACCGAGACCCTGGTCGATTTCATACTCGACCGGTTTTCAGATAAACAAAATCTTAAAGTACTGGACATGGGCACGGGTACCGGTGCTATCGCAATAGCCATCGCCAGTGAAAGACCGGACTGGACGATATTCGCCAGTGATTTTTCCCCGGAAGCACTCGAACTGGCGATGAAGAACAGCAAAGCCCACCAGACAGAGAGCATTACTTTTATACGAAGTGACTGGTTCGAGGATATCACCTCCAGCGACTTTGACATCATCATCAGTAACCCACCTTACATCGCCGACAGTGACCCACACCTGCAGGAAGGTGATGTACGCTTCGAGCCCAGGAGTGCTTTGATCGCAGGAAAAACAGGCATGGACGACATCATGCACCTGTGCCTGCATGCCAGGGCGTTTCTTAAAAAAAATGGCTGGCTGATACTTGAACATGGTTATAATCAAAAACAACAGGTAGCCGATTGTTTTACACTCAATCGTTATGACGGGATAAAACAGGTACAGGATTTATCCGGTCATACCCGGATGACGGCGGGTAGAAACGCATAGACATCAGCTACGACCACCCTGGATAACAATCGAGGTCTATCGTAGACACATTAGGGTCGAACAACAGATATGCCAGACAACGAAATCAATTTTAACGATGAACAGCTCCTGCATTACAGCCGTCAGATCATGCTGCCACATTTCGGTATCGAAGGTCAGCAATGCCTGCGCCAGGCCCATGTCATCATCATGGGTGTCGGCGGTTTAGGCAGCCCGGCAGCGATGTACCTCGCTGCCGCAGGTGTTGGCACACTGACGTTGATCGATTTCGACACGGTCGATAGCAGCAACCTGCAACGTCAGATAGCACATAGTATCGACAGCATCGGTGATAACAAAGCTTACTCGGCAAAAAAAGCACTGCTGAAGATCAATCCTGAAACCCGTATCCACTGTATCGATAAAAAGTTGACCCTGGTCGAACTAGAGCCACTACTGAAGGACGTTGATTGTCTGCTCGATGCTACTGATAATTTCGCTACCCGGTTTCTTATCAATCGCGCCTGTGTCTCACAGAAGACCGCCCTGGTATCAGCCGCGGCGATACAGTACGAAGGGCAGATCAGTGTTTTCGACCTGGCTCAGGAAAGCAGTGCATGTTACGCCTGCCTGTATGCGGAAGATGGCGAGGAGAATACCAATTGCAGTGACAACGGTATCCTCGCACCGGTAGTCGGCATACTGGGCAGCATGCAGGCTCTGGAAGCGATAAAGGTCATCTGTAATATCGGAGATACCCTGCAAAATCGCCTGTTGATATTTGATGCACTCGCTTTACAATGGCGAACGATGAAACTGAGTAAAGACATCCACTGCCCTGTTTGCGGAAAAGCCTCGTCTGTTCAAGCTTGAAAGCTGTACACCTGTGCTTCATAATCACGATTTAGGGAAACTCTGATTAATTCCAAAAAACAGTATAATAACGCAAAAATCACTGCCCCAATAAAAATAATGAAACAACAAAGCCTTGAAGCCGGTAGTTTTGAAAAATATCGCAAGAAAACACGAAAAGAACAGTTTCTTGATGAAATGGAGCAGATCATTCCCTGGAAAGATCTCTGTAAAGTTATAAAGCCCTATTATCCAAGACCTAAAGGCGCAGGCAGACGTCCCATTGGTATTGATAGAATGTTGCGCATCCACTTTTTACAGCATTGGTTTGAGTTATCTGATCCGGCGGCAGAAGAAGCCTTGTACGATTCACGCGCTATGCGGCGGTTTGTCGGTATTGATCTCGGAAAAGAACCAGTCCCGGATGAAACAACGATATTACACTTTCGTCATTTGATGGAAAAACATAATCTGGGAGACCGGTTATTTAAGCTGGTCAACATTTACCTTGCTGAAAATGGCCTGAAAGTAAACAGAGGCACCATCGTTGATGCCACCATTATCAATGCACCGACCTCGACAAAGAACAAAGAGAAAAAGCGTGACCCCGATATGCATCAAACCAGAAAAGGAAATCAATGGTACTTTGGTATGAAAGCACATGTCGGCGTTGATAGCAAAACAAAGCTGATACATTCCGTCGCCGTTACACCGGCGAACGTCCATGATTCTCAGGTGCTTGAAGATTTACTGCATGGTGATGAAACCCGATTATGGGGTGACTCTGCGTATGCAGGACAGAAGAAGCTATTATATGAATGTGCGCCCAATGCGAAAGACTACACACAGAAAAGAGGCTGCCGTCACCGTCAACTGACGGATAAAGAAAAATCGGCGAACAAATACAAGTCAAAAACACGTTCACGTGTTGAACATGTTTTTGGCGTAATGAAGAACCAGTTTGGCTTCAGAAAAGTTCGTTATCGTGGCCTGGATAAAAATGCGCATCATGTATTCACCAAGTGCGCATTGATTAATTTGGTACTGGCTAAAAAAACATTATTGGCTATTTAACAGGATAGTTGTGCCTGTCATACAGTCATTGGCTAGAAATATCGATATTATCGGTAGAGTACAGGCGTTTTTTAAACTTTTTAATGATGGTTTTATGCGGGATGCGCTATGAAACGAAAATACATCAATTATTCAGAGCATCCTTAGAAACATTTTTGCCGCGAAGGGCGCAAAAAGCGTGAAAAAAACGCCAATAAAACCTTTTTTAGTTTTTTTCGTAGGTCGGGT
>DROB01000060.1 GCA_011321985.1 Gammaproteobacteria bacterium
GTTTATTTCTTATATATCAAAAACTTATATTTATCAGCCTGTTAGCCTGTGCGATTGCCTGTTTTTATCAAATTAGCTCACCTTTTTTATTTCGTGGCATGATTACTGCTACATTTAATCTGTATTCATATGAATGGTGGTTTTTTTATGTGGATACCATGGTTTGGCGACTGATTGAATAGGGCTAATCTATCGCCAATTTCCAATGAGTAAGACTCTCTCATCTGTTAACCGGTGCTCTGCACCGGTTTTTTTTAGCCATCAAAAAATTTTGATTTACACCATATCTGCCGGAGCGGACGAAGATCTGTGATACAGGACCTTTCTGATCCTGGTCATACCTTCTCTCTATCTGAACGAAGACTTAAAGGGCGCAATCAATTAATAGAGGTGCCCCTAATATGAAACAATACCCGCTACCGGCTAATTCACCACCAGCTAATCATGGGAAACCCTGTTCCTTTACTGTAAAATTCTCGCCATGTCACTAATACGTTTACGAAATATCCAGGTCAGTTTCGGTGGTCCCGCCATTCTGGAAAATATCAGTCTTTCTATCGATGCAGGTGAGCGCCTCTGTCTGCTCGGTCGAAACGGTACCGGAAAATCGACGCTGTTAAAAGTGATCTCAGGCGAAGTTAAAGCGGATAACGGTGATCTCGAGTTCAAACAAAATCTGAAGATAGCGGTACTCGATCAGGAGCCACGAGGTGATTTACAGGGGACTATTTTTGACATCGTGGCGATGGGGCTGGGGAAAAATGCAAAATTTCTGCAGGATTACCACCATGCTCTGCATAACTTTACAGAAAGTCATAACGATAAAACGATAGCAGAATTAGAGCGTGCGCAGGACCAGGTTGATATCCACGGTGCCTGGCAACTCAATCAACAGGTGGAAGAAGTATTGAGCCGCATGCAGCTCGATGGAGATGCTGATTATGCACCATTGTCCGGTGGTATGAAACGCCGGGTATTACTGGCGAAAGCACTGGTGATAAAACCGGATATCCTGTTGCTTGATGAACCGACTAATCATCTGGATCTGAACGCTATCCAGTGGCTGGAAGAGCAGTTGCTGAGTTATAAAGGTGCGTTGATGTTCATCACCCACGATCGTTCTTTTATGCGTAAATTATCGACCCGGATCATAGAGCTGGATCGGGGATTGTTGACCAGCTATCCCGGTGACTATGATACTTATCTGCGTCGTAAAGCAGAGGCCTTACATGCGGAAGAAGTCGAAAACGCACATTTTGATAAAAAACTGGCACAGGAAGAAGTCTGGATCAGGCAGGGTATAAAAGCTCGTCGGACACGTAACGAGGGCAGGGTTAGGGCCCTGGAAAAGATGCGAGTGGAACGCACGCAGCGACGCAATCAGGTTGGCAAGGTCGCGATGAATGTGGCTGCCGCTGATCGTTCAGGAAAAGTGGTTGCCGAAGCGGAAGGCATCGGTTTCGAGTACGATGGCAAACCGTTGATAAGCGGGTTGAGTACGACCATATTGCGTGGTGACAAGATCGGTATCATCGGTCCAAATGGTGTCGGTAAAACTACGTTGTTACGTCTGTTGCTGGGTGATCTGATGCCGACAACCGGTGAGATCAAAAATGGAACAAAACTTGAAATTGCGTATTTCGATCAGTTTCGCGCACAGCTCGATGATAGTGCCAGTGTTATCGATAACCTGTCGCAGGGGAGAGAATTTGTTGAGATAAACGGTAGCAGGAAACACGTCATCGGGTATCTACAGGATTTTCTCTTTGCCCCTGAACGCGCACGTTCACCGGTAAGTATGTTGTCCGGCGGTGAACGCAACCGTCTATTGCTTGCTAAATTATTCTCCAAACCCTCGAATATCCTGGTTCTGGATGAACCGACAAATGATCTGGATATCGAAACGCTGGAACTTCTGGAAGAACTGGTCATGGAGTATGCCGGTACGGTATTACTGGTCAGTCATGACAGGGAATTTGTTAACAACGTGGTGACCAGTACTCTGGTGTTCGAAGGTCAGGCACGTGTTAATGAATATGTGGGGGGCTACGATGACTGGTTGAAGCAGGCTACCAGGCGGCGTTCTCAGGATAAAAAAATGGCCCCAAAAATACAGCAGAAAAATGCTAAAGTTGCTGTCTCTGATGAACCGGTCAAACAGAAGAAGCTGAGTTATAAAAATCAGAGGGAGCTGGATGGGTTACCTGCGCAGATAGAAACCTTTGAACAGGAAGTGGCATCGTTACAGAGTATGATGGCGGATAATACCTTCTACATGCAGGAAAAAGAAGTGATCAAAAAAATACAGGAGCAGTTGCAGGTTGCAGAAGAAGGGCTGTCGCACTGCTATACTCGGTGGGAAGAACTTGAGCAATAGTATTTGTTCCTTAACATATGGGCATAATCAATTAATAGAGGTGCCCATATGCAGCAATTATCGTTTTACAGGATGAAATTAACATGATTAACAAAAAGCTGGTGCCTTCCCTGATTTTCTTATTTATTTTTATTCAGCCCGTCGTGTCGATGGCGGAACATTCAGGGTACCGGGGTAAAGTCTTGAAGTTTAGTGGCGATGTCGAGGTAGTTAATGCTGAAGGTGAAAAGCGTACTATCAAAAAAACAGATGAACCATTGAATGAGATGGATACCATCGTGACAAAGAAAGACGCGCGTATCGTGGTGCAGTTCGATGATGGGGCGTTATCGGTGCTGGATGAAAAGAGCCGTCTACGTGTCGAAAAAACCAGCTGGTTTTCGTACCTTGGAGGGAAGATATATTTCACCTTTAAAAAAGTGTTCGGTGAGCCGCGTAAGGTCAAAACACGTGCGGCAACTATCGGTATACGTGGTACCACATTTATCATCAATGAAAGTGAAGATCAGAGTGGAGAATCCGTGGCCTTGAAAGAAGGTTTGTTGCAGGTTGAGTCTACAGGCCCGGAATTCGAGATCCACAAGAAAAAAGAACTGGATGAATTTGCTCAGTTCAAGCAACAACAGCAACAGGCGAAGAAAGCCGTGAAGACTGAATTCGAACAGTATAAGCAACAGACCCGGAAAGAATTTATCGTATACAGGAAGCAATTTACGCTACGACCAAACAGGGTGATCAGTCTCTCCGGTTATCGTGTCGATGAGACAGCGATGACAGAGACCGATGAAGCTGATTTTACATCGTTTGAATCGGAAGCAGAAGAGATGATAAAAGCATTCAGGGCTGAAAAATAATCAGGGTTTGGTTGGTCATTACAGTGTGAAGGTAAAAGACTGCTTCCGACGCAAAGTGGTCGTTGGTGGGGTTGATAAGATGGGTCCGAGTACACCACATTTCGGACCTTGGTGGGAAATCACTAAAAGTAATCAAATCGTGCAAAGGAGACGTTCACAGGAACCTTATTAATTCTGAACCCTATACGTTATATAAGACCATGGATGAGTAATTGGATGCGATGCTGAAAAGATAATAAATCTTAGTTATCGGATATAATCGGGTATAATCAGGTATGCAAATCCGGTATAGTATCCGATAATGAGGTCTGAATGAGAGAGCCAAACATTACCGTTGGCCAAAATATCTTACAGCTCATCGCTGAAATCGATGAGTTCAAAGGGCAATGGCAGGCACTCAAAACACTCTCACGAGAACGCTTGCAACAACTTCGTAAGGTAGCAACGATTGAAAGTGTTGGTTCATCTACACGGATCGAGGGTGCAAAGCTTAGTGATGCACAGGTAGAGAATTTGCTTTCTAACCTTGGCTCAACCTCATTTAAAACCCGTGACGAGCAGGAAGTAGCAGGATATGCTGAAGCCATGGATTTGGTGTTTCAATCCTATGAAGATTTGTATTTAACCGAAAACCATATTCGTCAGTTACACCAGACCTTGCTTCGTCATAGCTCCAAAGATGACCGTCATCGTGGCTCTTATAAGACGCTTTCAAATAGCGTAGTAGCCAAAGATGCAGACGGTAATGAAATTGGTGTGATCTTTGAAACAGCAACGCCTTTTGATACGCCTGGAGAAATGGAGGAATTGGTGCGATGGGCATCCAAAGCTATTGATGAATCAGCGATGCATCCGTTACTAATCATTGCGGTTATCAATGTGGTATTTTTAGCTATCCATCCATTTCAGGATGGCAATGGTAGGCTCTCTCGTGTACTAACCACATTGCTATTATTACGGGCAGGCTATGAATACGTGCCTTATGCTTCTTTGGAAAGCATTGTTGAAGAGAATAAAGACCTTTACTACAAGGCACTAAGGCGTACACAAACGACACTTAAAAATGATTACCCTGATTGGGAGCCCTGGGTTGGTTTTTTTCTGCGCTGCCTGAAAAAACAAAAAGCTAACCTTGTTATAAAGGTTGAGCAAGAAAGGACTGCAAGTGATATATCATTGCCTTCTCTTTCTGTTCAGGTGCTTAAACTCCTGGATGAACATGAACGTTTAACCATTGCTCAGATGGTGGAGCTAACCAGTGCGAACCAAAATACACTGAAAGTTAGATTGCGTGAGCTGGTCGAAGACAGTCGTATTCAGCGGCATGGGAAAGCACGGGCAACTTGGTATAGTCTGACTTGATAAAATTAAAGTGTGGCCAAATTAACTATGCCACTACATCTGAATATTGTCATCCTGTTGGCGACGACAGATTCAGGCAGAAAATCGAGAAGAAATATAGCGTATGTCCAGGGCAGGCAGCAAGAGGTCGTCCGAGAAAGGAAAGTGAGAGTGGTTAAAAAATAATCCCGAAAAAGCCGCTTAATGTCGCCTATGTGTTGTTTTCAGAAAATACAATTAGGATGATGAATGTCTCAATATGACCGGTAGCGGTCACCTCTGTTTTTTTATACCGTGTAACAATACCCAGTCGTCCTCTAGCACTGGATCATCCATCTCAAAAAATGCACTGTACGTTTTTAATACCGAACCCGCCTGCTCTTTCAGGATGCCGGATAATACGATGTTACCACCTGTTCGGGTGTGCCCGGCAAGCATCGGTGCGAGTTCGGCAAGAGGGCCGCTAAGAATATTGGCAACGACGATATCGTATTGCATGTCGGAGAATCGTTCATCGTAGTCTTCGGGTAAGAATGTTTTGATCCTCTGTTGCACATCGTTGGTCTCTGCGTTGTCGGAGGTAGCAGTCAGTGCCTGTGGGTCAATGTCTACACCCTCTGCTCGTTCGATACCGAGCATGCATGCGGCGATGGCTAAAATGCCTGAGCCACATCCGTAATCGAGAAGAGTTTTCTGACCTTCGATGTTCTTGTCTAGCCAGCGTAGGCACAGTGAAGTGGTCGGATGTGTCCCCGTGCCGAATGCCAGCCCGGGATCCAGGCGTAGATTGATGGCATCCGCAGCAGGTGGTTCGATATGTAACGGACAGACCCATAAACGTTTTCCAAACTGCATGGCATGGAAATTTTCCATCCAGGCGCGTGTCCAGTTCTGGTCTTTCAGTATTTCAGTGGTGAGAGTAAAATCGGTATCGTCGAGACATCTATTGATCACTTCAAGTAGTGCGTGTTCATTATTGTCGGCACTGAACAGACCGGTAAGGATAACGGTATTCCATATCGGTGTTTCATCTGGACCGGGTTCAAGAATTGGTTGATCAGCTGCATCGGTTAAGGTGACGGTCTGTGCGCCGGAAGTAAACAGGCAATCTTCGCTGCGCTCAGCATTGTCTTTGGTGGTGTTAATAACGATTTGTAACCAGCTCATTTTGTGTTCCCATGTCAAGAATGTTATCGGGTTTTTATGGTATTTCTCGTTTACTCGGTGTAGCCTAAGCCCTGTTCTAATAGCGTATCGTAAATATTGTTAAGTAACCAGATTGCGATCTGGCTACGAAAGACATGTCGGGAGTTATTCTTTATGGATCAACAGGCCTATCAAATAGCAAAGGATGCATTCAAGTCGAAGGATTATAAAGCATCTGAGAGGGCTTTTAAGAAAGCTCTGGATTCAATCGATGAACACACAGAGCTGTATAATAATGTCCTGTCTCATTATGGTCTGGCGCAGGTCTTGAACGCAGATGAAAATGGTTTGCTGTTATGTCGTGATGCGGCAAGCAATGAAGTTTTTGATGGTGAAGTATTTCTGAATCTTGCCTGTGCAGAATGGTACAGCGAAAATCGAAAACGGGCAGTAGATGCAATCCGGCATGGTGTAAAAATTGACGCTGACAATGAACAGTTGAATCGTGCCTGCGCCAGGCTGGACTGCCGGAAAAAATGTTGTTTCTCTTTTTTACCTCGTGAGCATAAACTCAATCGCCTGTTCGGCCGGTTACGGCGCAATCCAGGCCCGGCTATGACGGTACATGATCTACTGTATTGAGCGGTAGAGTTCGTTTACTCTCCTGCTTTCAAAGTTTATCTAACTGCCGCTCGAAGACCCGGTAGCGTTTGTAGCCTCGACCATCAATCGATTCGATAATGTTACGCATTCCAGCATTGTCTTCCAGTATCCAGGACAGCTCGATCTGCTTTGCACCACGACTGTGAAGTTGCTCCCTTACCGCATCGATAATCAGGAATGCGAGTCCGGGGCCGAGGCGGGTGTTCTGGAATTTACGCCTGACACCCATCAGTGGCACCCTGGCAGTGCTGGGGAACCGTACTTTGAGTCGCCATAGGAGCTTAAGCCAGCCAAATGGGAGCAGGCGACCATTGAGTCCACGTATCACTTCATTGATGTTTGGCAAAGCTACGATGAAGGCGGCAGCCTCGCCATCGACTTCAGCAATCTGTATCAGTTCGGCAGGAATGAGGTAGCGAAGGTTCTGCCCCAGCTCGTGAAATTCGGCCGTGGTGAAAGGGACAAAACCCCAGTTTTCCTCCCAGGCATCATTGAATATATCACGTAACAGGGCGATCTCTTCATCAAAGCACTTCAGATTAATCGGTCGTACGTGTACGCGATGTGCGGATTTGGATATCAGCCGCTGCATGATGGGCGGGGCATCAAAATTGGGCGCGATGATATAGGCCAGTGTGTCCACAGCCTTCTGGTATCCGCATTGTTCGATATGTTTACGATAATATGGCAGGGCGTGTCCCATCATGAACACGGGCGGTGTCTCAAAGCCGTCGATCAGCAGCCCCATTTCTTCGTTGATCGAGAGATTGAAAGGGCCGCGTACGCGCCGTATGCCCTGATCGTATAGCCATTGTTCAGCGGTCTCAATTAGTGCGGCAAAGGTTTCTTCCTGGTCTTCGGCATCGAGCATGCCAAAGAAACCGGTCGCATCGTCATACCGTTCCAGATGCAGGTCATCTATCTGAGCACTGATACGTCCGACGGGCTGATCTCCGCGCCAGGCAATCCATGCCTGCCATCGTGCGTGCTGAAAATACGGATTGTCCTTAGCGGAAAGATGCATGCGCCGCTCGAGTAACAGAGGGGAAACCCAGGCCGGGTCAGCCTTAAAGATTTTTTCAGGAAGACGGATAAACTGGTTCAGATCTGTTTTTCCGGTAACGGGCGTTATGCGCAGTGAAGAGGACTGGTTTGAGATGGTGTTCATAGCGACAGGTCACCGTGAGATGGGAACGTGGGGCTGATCTCGTTGGTCAGCAGTGGTTGAACTTGTTGTGGATCAACGAGTCTACACAGTACTTTAGGCCTCTTTATGGATATATCTGAAGCACAGGATTTTTTCATTGATACCCCAGAGAAATTGGTTTCGAAATACTGAGAGGAGGCCGCTCAGGTTGCTCGCTGGCGTGGCATTATATATTAAACTATATGGAAGTACATTATTGAGCGAGCCGAGAAACGGCAAATTTAAGAAAAGTATCTGCGGGACTCACTATCAATATAGCCATGTATGGACTATATATAGGGAATACTGGAGCAATTTTCGGCCAATTTAGGCTTTTATCGTGGTATGGTAGCGGAAATGTTGTGGAGTTTGCGTATACTGTCTTGTAGGGTTATAGGATATGCGGTTATAATCCGGGGCTATTTTTTTATGATGATCCAATATTGATTCGATGGCAAGTACTAAACCTACTACTCTGTTGCCAACTCCGACTATAAATTCACTGCCTCTGCGCCGTGCTGATTTTGCAACACTGGCCGATGCACTGGATTATGCGGCCAAAGGAGAAACGGGCGCAAATTTTTATCCTGGTAGAGGTCTACTCAAGACGGTACTGCCATATCGTGTCCTCCGGCAGCGGGCGATAACACTTGCCCGACGTATGCTTTCCCTTCCTGTAGAAAGAGGGGCAAGGGTCGCGATGGTTGCGGAGACCAGTCCAGATTTCCTTTGTTTCTTTTTTGCCTGCCAATATGCAGGGCTGGTGCCTGTAGCTTTGCCAGCTGTGGTCAACATAGGTGGGCACGAAGCTTACGTAAGTCGTTTACGTGGGCTGCTGCAGGGTTGTGGTGCATCTATAGCGATGGCTTCGAGCCAGTTATTCTCTTTTTTGAATGAAGCGGCTGAAGGCATTGGTCTGACTTTTTTGGGAACACCTGCCGAATTCGACGGATTGCCGGAAACGGATATCGAGTTACAGCATAGTGGCCCTACCGAAATAGCTTATCTGCAATATACATCAGGTAGTACCGGCTTTCCCCGGGGTGTGGTGATCACGCAGCAGGCAGTGATCGCTAACCTGGTCGCCACAGTCAACCACGGTCTCGATATGCAGGAGGATGATCGCTGTATGTCGTGGCTGCCGTTCTATCATGATATGGGGCTCGTCGGTGGCTTGCTGGCTATCGTAGCGACACAACGTTCGATCGATTATCTCGATACCCGTGATTTTGCCATGCGCCCGCGCCGCTGGCTGGAATTGATGTCCAGTTCACGGGCCAGTATCGCATTCAGTCCACCGTTCGGTTATGCCCTGTGTACGCGTCGGGTTCGTCCTGAGGATGTCGCGCAGTACGATTTAAGTGCCTGGCGCATAGCGGGTATCGGTGCCGAACCTATCCGCCCCGAATTAACGGAACGTTTTGCTGCATTGCTGGCACCTGCCGGTTTTGATTCTCGTGCTTTCGTTCCGAGTTATGGCATGGCGGAAAACTCATTGGCTATCAGTTTCTCTCCTCGGTGGCAAGGTGTCGTCGTCGACTGGATCGACGCAGATGAGCTGGCGGAAAACATGCGAGCAAAACCGGTCGAAAAAGGAACGGGTAACGGATTTGTGAGGTGCGGTGGAGCACTGCCCGAGCATGAGATCGCTATTTTTGATGACGATGGAAATACGCTACCCGACCTTCATGTAGGCAGGATAAGGCTGCGTGGTCCAAGTGTTATGTCAGGATATTTTGAGTTGCCTGAACAGACCGAACGCGTACTGTTGCCGGACGGCTGGCTGGACACCGGTGATCTGGGATATCTGATCGAGGGCAGCGTCGTCGTTACCGGGCGGCATAAAGATATGCTGATCATAAACGGTCGCAATATCTGGCCACAGGATATCGAACACATCGTGGAACGTCAGCCTGAATTGCGTGCTCTGGATGCATCAGCGTTTAGTATACCCGGTCCTGATAGCGTGGAGATAGCGGTGGTAGTGGTGCAATGTAACATCAATGAATCTACTCAGGAACAACTCCTTACTCAGCGGTTGCACCGGGAGATCCATGAAGAGCTGGGTATAGATTGTCTGATCGAACTGGTACCACGGCATACGTTACCACGTACGTCTTCGGGTAAGTTATCGAGGTCAGCGACACGAGAAGGTTACCTGTGTAGACAGAAAGAAAAGAAAAGCCGTGCTGAAGCAGAAGATTTTTCTGAGGAAGAACTCGTTTCTCTATCGACAAAGGTATCAGCAAATAGTTGATGGGAAAGACAGCGGAGACAACGAACTCTTTGGTCGATCTCAAGATTTCACCCCCGAGTGCGAATGCGGAGTTAGCCCTGACCGGAGCAACAGGGTTTATCGGTACAGCGCTGCTATCGCATCTGACGGCTGCGGGCTGGCGTGTGCGTGCCCTGTACCGCCCCAGAAAAGGACGAGTTCTGCCAAAGATACCCGGGGTGGAATGGTTCGCGGGCAATCTCAACGATGATGCTGTAATAAATACCCTGGTTAAAGATGTTCATGCCGTGATCCATTGCGCCGGAGCGGTACGTGGTGCCAGTCGCGCTGATTTTGATCGAGTGAATGAGGAAGGTGCCTTGCGTCTCTCGATGGCTGCAGCGCAACAGACCAATATGCCGCGTTTTCTGTTAATATCATCGCTGGCGGCGCGTGCGCCGGAGTTATCTCATTACGCTGGCAGTAAATGGCGGGGTGAGTGTGCCATTAAAACGGTATCAGAAGATCTGCGCTGGACCGTGTTGCGTCCCCCTGCTGTATTTGGTCCCGGTGACCGGGAGTTGTTGCCGTTATTTCGTAGTATGGCGAAGGGTTTTGCACCGTTACCGGCGGGTGCAAAAGGCCGATTTTCTATGATTTATGTTGATGATCTGGCTGCCGCAGTAGTGCACTGGTTAGCTGCTGATGCAGGTTATGGCCAGACTATGGAACTGGATGACGGTTTTGCCGGGGGCTATGACTGGGACACGGTACTGGATATCGGTGGACGTGTATTGCGTAATGGTGCATCTGTACGTCGCATCCCGATTCCGGTATCTGTATTAAAATTTGCGGCGTTTACGAATCTGGGTGCATCCCGATTA
>DROB01000061.1 GCA_011321985.1 Gammaproteobacteria bacterium
AAAGTTCGTCTACGCTTTGATAATCCGGAAGAGCGGCTCAAACCTAACATGTATGCCAATGTGAAGATTTACGGTGGTGCTAAAGAAAACACTATCGTTATCCCACTCGAAGGTCTGATTCGTACCGGACGGGACGAACGCGTCATCATCTCTCTCGGTGATGGAAAGTTTGAAGCTCGTGATGTCGTTGCGGGAATAGAAAGCGGTGATTATGTCGAGATTCTCAGTGGTGTCGAAGAGGGTGATCAGATCGTCATTTCCGCACAGTTCCTGATCGATTCGGAAGCCAGTATGCGTGCAAGTTTGACACGTATGTCTCCCGTAGAAGACGCTTCCGATATGGATAAACCAGCAGATGGTTCATCGACAACGTCAGCTACTGGAAAATCGGTATCGGGAAACGGTGTGATCAAGCAGATCGACAGGGAAAACAGAAAGCTTACCCTGCAACATGATGCTATCGAGGCACTCGGCTGGCCAGCCATGACCATGGATTTTACCCTGATGGATGATGTCGCTATGGATGCATTGACTATCGATGAGAAAGTCATGTTTCAGCTGGATGAGCAGGATGATCGCTACCTGATATCCGCTATTCATAATGCTGATGCCATGAAGATGACGGAACAGGAGTAAACACCATGATCGGAAAAATTATTAGCTGGTCAATCGATAACCGTTTCATGGTCATCATGTTAACGGTGATCCTGATCGGTCTGGGTATCTATTCGGTTAAACAGACGCCGCTGGATGCTTTACCAGACCTCTCTGATGTACAGGTCATTATCAAGACCTCTTTTCCTGGACAGGCTCCGCAGGTCGTTGAGGATCAGGTGACGTATCCGTTGACCACGGCGATGTTATCGGTTCCGAAAGCGGTCAATGTCCGTGGTTACTCTTTCTTCGGCGACTCGTATGTTTATGTTATCTTCGAAGATGGCACGGATCTCTACTGGGCGCGTTCGAGGGTGCTCGAATATCTAAGCCAGGTGAGCAGTAAATTACCTGCGGCGGCGCGTCCCGAGCTGGGGCCGGATGCAACTGGTGTTGGCTGGGTCTATGAATATGCACTGGTTGATCGTACCGGTAAGCATGACCTGTCACAGTTACGTAGCCTGCAGGACTGGTTCTTTAAATACGAGTTGCAAACCGTGCCGGGTGTTTCAGAAGTGGTCACCATCGGTGGTATGGTCAAGCAATATCAGGTGGTACTCGATCCGGACAGTTTACGTGCTTATAACCTGCCTCTGTCAAAAGTTAAAAAAGCGATCCAGCAGGGTAATCAGGAAGCGGGTGGTTCGGTGGTGGAAATGTCGGAGGCCGAATACATGATCCGGGCAACCGGTTATATAGATTCACTGGATGACCTCAAACACATTCCTCTGGGAGTGAATGAGGAGGGCATACCTATATTATTAAAAGATGTCGCTCAGATCAGACTGGGGCCCCAGCTAAGGCGTGGCATCGCAGAACTTGATGGTGAAGGTGAAGTCGTCGGTGGGGTTATCGTCATGCGTTTCGGTGAGAATGCACTGACCACGATCAATGCTGCTAAAGCTAAAATTCAGGAACTGTCACGCAGCCTGCCCGAAGGTGTCGAAGTCGTCGAAACCTATGATCGTTCGGCACTGATAAATCGCTCTGTCGAAACTCTGAAAGGGAAATTGCTGGAAGAATTTATCGTCGTCGCCATCGTCTGTGCACTGTTCCTGTTTCATCTTCGTTCAGCTCTGGTCATTATCCTGTCGTTACCTGTGGGCATCCTGATCGCTTTCATCATCATGGAGAGGATGGGGATCAATGCCAACATCATGTCATTGGGCGGCATCGCTATCGCCATCGGTGCCATGGTCGATGCTGCTATCGTGATGATAGAAAATGTGCATAAACACATGGAACAGACCGAGGTGACCGATGAAAATCGCTGGCAGGTGATGAAAGCGGCTGCGGTCGAGGTTGGTCCACCCTTATTTTTCTCATTGCTGATCATCACTCTGAGTTTCTTACCGGTATTCACACTCGAAGCACAGGAAGGCAGGATGTTTGCTCCCCTCGCTTTCACCAAGACTTTTGCCATGGCGGGAGCCGCTTTTCTTTCGATAACCCTGGTGCCTGTATTGATGGGGATTTTTATCCGTGGGCATATTATCCCGGAAGAGAAAAACCCGATCAATCGATTCTTGATCGCGGGTTACCGTCCGTTTATTGATGCCGTGTTGCACTCACCTAAAATAATTCTGGTACTGACGGTATTCGTCGTCATCATTGGTTTCTGGCCATTATCGCAATTGGGTTCTGAATTTATGCCTGATCTCGACGAAGGGGATTTACTCTATATGCCCAGTGCATTTCCTGCTGTTTCGGTAGGTAAGGCAGAAGAAATTCTGCAGCAGACGAACCGCCTGATAAAAACAGTACCTGAGGTCAAACGTGTATTTGGTAAAGTGGGTCGTGCAGAGTCTGCGACCGATCCTGCACCACTGACCATGATCGAAACAACGATATTGCTGAAGCCGAAAGATGAATGGCGTGAAGGCATGACCATGACCAAGCTCAAACGTGAGCTTGATTCGATTGTCAAATTTCCCGGTTTGACCAATGCCTGGGTGATGCCAATAAAAAATCGTATCGATATGCTGGCGACCGGTATCAAAACACCGGTAGGTATCAAGGTGGCTGGGCCGAGTCTGAGCAAGATCGAAGATATCGGAAAACGTATCGAAGAAGTGCTGCAGGATGTTCCCGGAACGATCTCCGTCTATGCTGAACGTGTTGCCGGTGGTCGTTATGTCACCGTTGATATTGACCGTGTTGCGGCCTCGCGATTTGCATTGAATATATCGGATATCCAGGAGATCGTGCGCACAGCCTTGGGTGGTATGAAAGTGGCTATGACGGTTGAAGGCCTGGAGCGTTATCCTATCAATGTGCGATATCCACGTGATGTGCGCGATTCTCTGGAAAAAATTCGTAACCTGCCGGTGGTGACACCGACCGGTGCGCGTATCCCTCTGGCCGAGGTAGCTGAGATTCGGATAGACAATGGCCCCGGTATGATCAAAACCGAAAATGCCCGACTTAATGGCTGGATCTATATCGACATCGAAGGCCGTGATCTCGGATCTTATGTGCAGGAAGCGCAGCAGGTGGTGGCTGATAAAGTTAAGTTGCCGGCGGGGTATTCGATATCCTGGTCAGGACAGTATGAATTTATGGTACGTGCGGTCGAACGCCTGACTACGGTCGTTCCTGTGACGCTGGTGATCATTATTCTTCTGCTGTATCTCAACTTCAGAAACCTGACTGAAGTGTTGATTATCATGGGGACTTTACCGTTGGCATTGATCGGTGGTTTCTGGTTGCTGTATCTGCTTGATTACAATATGTCGGTTGCGGTGGGTGTCGGATTTATCGCTTTATCGGGTGTGTCGGTGGAAATTGGCGTGGTCATGTTGGTCTACCTGAACCAGGCACTGCAGGTCCATATAGATGAAGCCAGTCGTAACAAACAGGCACTTACCATCGATGAAGTTCGTTCCGCTGTCGTCGATGGTGCACTTTTGCGGGTGCGACCGATCATGATGACCGTGGCGGCTATTATTGCTGGCCTGTTACCCATCATGCTCGGTAGTGGTACGGGTTCTGAAGTAATGCGTCGGATAGCTGCGCCCATGGTTGGAGGTATGGTCAGTGCGACCATATTAACTCTGGTCGTTATTCCCGCAGTCTTTTTGATCTGGAAAAGTCGGGGGTTA
>DROB01000062.1 GCA_011321985.1 Gammaproteobacteria bacterium
CACTCACAGGGTTCGAGATAACCCCTGCTGATATCTGGTTTCAGAACCTGTTATTCGATACTCAGAATCATGCATGGCTACTGCAGCATCCCGGCAAACTGGTCAGTTTCGTATTTTATGATGGCATCAAAATATTACTGATCATCTCTGCCCTCAGCCTGCTATTCAGCCTGTTTTTTTTCAAAAAAAACACCTTGATCAAACGCTATCGTCCAGGCCTGTTCATTGTCCTGCTGTCAATGATCATCGTACCTTCTGTCATAGGCGCATTGAAATCAAAGACCAATGTCGCCTGCCCGACAGACCTTACGACTTATGGTGGGCACGTTCCTTATGTCAGAGTCTTCGAAAGCTATCTCGAAGCAACACGACCTGAAAGTGATCAAAAGTGCTTTCCCGCCGGTCACGCAAGCGGAGGATTTGCCCTCATGTCACTGTATTATCTGTTTCATTCGAGACGCAATCGTCGGCGCGGACTCATCTTCGGTTTTACCATCGGCTGGTTGATGGGAGGGTACAAGATGTTGATAGGAGATCACTTCCTCAGCCATACTGTGGTCACAATGATCATCGCCTGGCTGGTCATCAACCTGATCAAACGGTTTATCTCTTCGCCCATAGCTGACCGAGATGTCCCGTCGCTGCGAGAAATGTACCACCGGCTTTTTAAACGAAAAAAGCCGTCATGATTAAAGGATGGATGTTCCTGGCTCATTTTAAACATGCCGATCGTACCTTTAATTGAACCTCTGTTCGCGGAATGAATTCCGCTCCTACAGGTGATGAGAACCTGCAGGAGCGGTTTGCGAACCGCGGATGCTCGGTGTTACCGCCTGGCCCAATAAAAACATTACTGCTAATTAACAAGATAGCAGCGCCGCATCATCCGATCATCGCCAGCTGTTTTACACGTTCGATCTCGTCCCTCACACTCGCCGCCTCTTCAAACTCCAGATTACGTGAATGTTCATACATCTGTTTTTCGAGTGCTTCAAGGGCCTTGCTGAACTGCCTGGGGGTCATCGCCTGGTACAACGCTTTCTCCTCTGCGATTTTCTGCAATGCCACGGTTTTTCTCGAGTGCTTATCACCATAACCGGATTCCAGTACATCGTGTATCCCCTTGATGATCCCTTTCGGTGTAATGCCGTGTTCTTTGTTGTAGGCTTTCTGGATACCACGACGCTCTTCAGTTATGTCGATAGCTTTTTGCATGGACTTCGTCACTTTGTCAGCATATAAGATGGCTTTACCGTTCACATTTCGTGCAGCGCGACCGATGCTCTGGATCATCGAACGTTCCGAACGCAGGAAGCCTTCTTTATCCGCATCGAGTATCGCGATCAATGAGACCTCCGGCATATCCAGCCCTTCACGTAAAAGATTAATACCGACCAGTACATCAAATTCACCCAGACGCAGGTCACGGATGATCTCGACACGTTCGACCGTATCGATGTCCGAATGCAGATAACGCACCCGGATACCGTGTTCATCGAGATAATCGGTTAAATCTTCAGACATGCGTTTGGTCAGGGTCAGGATAAGCACCCGCTCATTTTTTGGCAATCTGATATTTATTTCTGACAACACATCATCAACCTGTGTCGAAACAGGGCGTACTTCTATTAATGGATCGAGCAAGCCGGTCGGCCTCACCACCTGCCTGGCGATGGCATCGGAATGTTCCTCTTCATAAGGCCCGGGGGTCGCAGAGACATACAATGTCTGCGGTGACATCGACTCAAATTCCTCGAAACGCAGTGGCCGGTTATCCAGCGCTGATGGCAGACGAAAACCGAAATTAACCAGATTCTCTTTACGTGAACGATCCCCTTTATACATCGCGCCGATCTGCGGTACCGAAACATGGCTCTCGTCGATGATCAGCAGAGCATCTTCCGGCAGATAATCGAACAGACACGGTGGCGGTTCGCCAGGCGCACGACCGGATAGATAACGTGAATAATTTTCGATACCACTACAATACCCCAGCTCACGCATCATCTCGATATCGAACTGGGTACGCTGCTCCAGCCGCTGCGCTTCGACCAGCTTGTTGTTATCACGTAACTCCGTCAAACGTTCACGCAGTTCGACTTTGATATGATCTATGGTTCCCAGAACAACCTCTCTCGGTGTCGCATAATGGGTTTTGGGATAGACAGTAATACGCGCCACTTTTTTAATTATCTCGCCGGTCAGAGGATCAAAGATACTGAGATTTTCGATCTCGTCATCGAATAGCTCGACCCGTATCGCTTCTCGTTCAGAATCAGCCGGATGGATATCGATCACCTCACCCCTCACCCGATACGTTCCCCGACGCAGCTCGACATCATTTCGCAGATACTGTAATTCGGCCAACCGCCTCAGGATATGACGCTGATCGACCATATCACCCCGTACCAGGTGCAGGATCATGGCGAAATAGGATTCGGGATCTCCCAGGCCGTAGATCGCTGAGACCGTGGCAACGATGATCGTATCTTCCCTTTCCATCAGTGCTTTTGTCGCTGACAGGCGCATCTGCTCGATATGTTCATTCACCGAAGCATCTTTTTCGATAAACGTATCACTCGCTGGCACATAGGCCTCTGGCTGGTAATAATCGTAATAGGAGACGAAATATTCGACCGCATTATCTGGAAAGAAGGCTTTCATCTCACCATATAACTGCGCAGCCAGTGTTTTATTTGGTGCCATGATAATGGTCGGTCGCTTTAATGTGGTGATAACATTGGCCACGGTAAATGTTTTACCTGAACCGGTCACACCCAACAGGGTCTGCCTGGCCAGACCATTCTCAAACCCCTCTATCAGAGAGCTGATAGCAAGGGGTTGATCACCGGTAGGCTGATATTCGGTTTGTAAATCAAATTTTTTCGACATAATCATTCTGGACTACTACATTCCCAGACAAAAATAAATTAAACTCAGACAATAAACAGTGTTTTAGAGCCTACCTCTTGCAGGACATAAAATTGAAAATTTCACTTTCGAAGCGCATACAACGTGTAAAGCCCTCTCCGACTCTGGCGGTAACCGCTTTAGCCAATCAACTCCGTGCAGACGGTCGTGATGTTATCGGGCTGGCCGCCGGAGAACCCGATTTTGATACGCCTGATTACATTAAGCGGGCAGCCATTGATGCGATCAA
>DROB01000063.1 GCA_011321985.1 Gammaproteobacteria bacterium
ACCGTGACCGACTTGGCCAAATTTCGTGGTTGATCGACATCGGTACCTTTGCGCACAGCCACATAATAGGAAAACAGCTGCAACGGAACCGAGAACAGGACAGGTGCCAGTTCGGCATCGACCGCTGGAATTTTCATGACATGGCAATTTTCACCCAGATCGGAGACATCCATCCGCTCATCAGCAAACAGATAGACTTCGCCACCACGCGCCAGGATCTCCTGGATATTGGATTTGATTTTACCTTCGAAACCATCCATCGAGGCGATGGCGATCGTCGGTAGATCCGGATCGATCAATGCGATCGGCCCATGCTTTAACTCACCAGCGGGATAGGCATCCGCATGGATATACGATATCTCCTTGAGCTTCAGCGCACCTTCTAATGCGATCGGGTACAGAGAACCGCGGCCGATGAAAATAGCATTTTCCAGATCGGTAAATGCCTCAGCCCACTCGTCTATGGCAACCTTTTGCTGCAATACGCTCTCGATCAAAACCGGCAGAGACTGTACCTGCTGAAATAATGCATTCGACCCGGATTCTGATAACCCTCGACGTTTACCCAGAGCCACCACCAGCATCAACAAGGCGACAAGCTGCGTGGTGAATGCTTTGGTCGATGCCACACCGATCTCGGGACCGGCACGTGTCATCAATTTAAGTTCGCTCTCACGTACCATCGAGCTCTCCGGTACGTTACAGACAGACAGGGTCAGCTCTGTTAATTCCTTGATAGCACGTAATGCCGCCAGAGTATCGGCGGTTTCACCCGACTGCGAGATGGTGACCACCAGTGTATCGTCCATCAATACCGTTTTCCGGTAACGGTATTCGCTGGCAACCTCTACCCGACAGGGCACACCGGCGATGGCTTCCAGCCAGTAACGTGCCACCAGACCGGCGTGATAACTGGTACCACAGGCGATGATCTGAACCGCTTTGACCTGATCAAATATTTTTTCTGCACCCACACCGAAAGCTGTATCCAGTAACTTGCCATCGACAAAACGGCCTTCGAGTATATCGACCAGCACGGAAGGTTGTTCATGAATTTCTTTCAGCATGTAATGGCGAAATTCACCCTTGGCCGTCGCATCCGAGCTGAGAGCCGATTCTTTGATCTCACGCTCGACGACTTCACCTTTTTCGTTGTAGATGACCAGGGCATCGGTCCGGATATCTGCAATATCACCTTCTTCGAGATATATGAAACTACGCGTAACAGGCAGTAATGCAGCCGCATCGGAAGCGATGAAGTATTCACCAAAGCCAACACCGATGACCAGTGGGCTGCCACGGCGAGAAGCGATCAGGCGATTTTTCTCGCTATTTGACATCACACCCAGAGCATAGGCACCTTCGAAGTCAGCGACCGCTCTGGTGACAGCAGCGAGCAGATCACCTTCCTGTTTCAGATAAAACTCGATCTGATGGACCGCTACCTCGGTATCGGTCTGTGAAGTAAAATCAAAACCAGCCGTGGTTTGCTGATCCCGGAGTGTACTGTGGTTTTCGATGATGCCGTTGTGAACGATTACCACAGACTTGTTGCACACATGTGGATGTGCATTCTGTTCACTGGGTTCGCCGTGTGTCGCCCAACGGGTATGTGCTACACCCATCACACCGGTTATCGCATTTTCCTTGAGTGCATCCGAAAGTTCTTTTACTTTGCCAACGCGTCGTACACGGCTGATGCAGTCATCTTTATCCAGAACCGCGATACCGGC
>DROB01000064.1 GCA_011321985.1 Gammaproteobacteria bacterium
ATAAACTTTCGTCTGCTAATTAAATGAACTGGAGTTTATAAATGATAAACAACACCATAGAGATCGTTGCTGGCTACCAGACACAGGATGCTGATGGTTATGCGACTTCATGGGATCGCACTTCGGTCAGGGCAAACTGGTTCATCAATAAAAACGATACTAAAGTACAACTAAGCTACCGGATGGGTGAAAACCTGAACGGGATCAGAAACAAAGACGAGAACGAACTCTTCCTGCAGACGCAGTTCGTATTCTAACCATGTCATAGCTGACTGAATGGACTCCTGCTTGCCACGGATGACTATTTTCCATACAAAAAATTTTACTCTATTATTGTTTTGATATTTATCAATTATTTTTTATCAAAAATAACTCTCTCGATTTTTTCTTCCATAAAAAATGGTACAGAAAGTCACTTAAAAACTTCTTTAAATTGATATACATCAATTCAACACGAGACACCTGGCAATAAAACCGAAACCCACTGACAGGCTTGATGTAAGTCAAACACTTTCAGTGTATGTCGGTCTACTGTCCTCCTGTCCATTTTCACTAAAATGTAAAGTTACTAAAATCACTGGAGGAACAGCGATGTTATCCCGAAAACTTATTGGCACCGTACTTGCCATGTCAGCTTTATCAATAGCTACCAATATAGCCTATGCAAAATCAGGCTCCTCAACGGAAACAGCTTACGAGGGTGCACCCAGTGGTGTTGATCCCGGTGTTGCAAAAAATTTGATTACCTCAGACGGCCCCAAGATGACCGTGGCTGAATTTGACAAGGGTAAAAAGATATTTTTCGAACGCTGTGCAGGTTGTCACGGGGTCTTGCGTAAAGGTGCTACCGGTAAACCCCTGACCACCGATATCACACGAGAGCGTGGAGAGACCTACCTGAAGACATTCATCACCTATGGTTCTCCCGCCGGCATGCCTAACTGGGGTACTTCGGGGCAACTTACCGACAAAGAAATCGATATCATGTCCAGGTACCTTCGCCACGAACCTCCGGTTCCACCTGAATGGGGCATGAAAGAGATGAAAGCCAGCTGGAAAGTACTGGTCCCGGTGAAAGATCGTCCGAAGAAGAAGATGAACAAATATAATATCGATAATATCTTCTCTGTCACCTTGCGTGATGCAGGTAAGATCGCATTGATCGACGGTGATACCAAGAAGATCATCAATATCATCGATACCGGTTATGCGGTACATATCTCTCGTATGTCTACCTCCGGTCGTTACCTGTATGTTATCGGTCGTGATGCCAAGATCAATCTGGTCGACCTGTGGATGAAGAAACCCGATAATGTCGCAACCATCAAAGTCGGTCTGGAAGCTCGTTCGGTGGAAACCTCCAAATACAAAGGTTATGAAGACAAACTCGCCATCGCAGGCTCTTACTGGCCACCACAATATACGATTATGGATGGTTTTACGCTAGAGCCAAAAAAAATCGTTTCGACACGTGGTATGACGGTTGATACCAATGAATATCATCCTGAGCCACGTGTTGCCGCGATCGTTGCCTCACATGAACACCCTGAGTTCATCGTCAACGTGAAAGAAACCGGCAAGGTATTACTGGTCAACTACGAAGATGTTAATAATCTTTCTGTTACCACTATTCCTGCTGCACGCTACCTGCACGATGGCGGCTGGGACAGCACCCACCGTTATTTCCTGACGGCGGCCAACAAGTCCAACAAGATCGCGGTTATCGACTCCAAAGAACGCAAGCTGACAGCACTTGTCGATGTCACCAAGATCCCGCATCCGGGTCGTGGTGCCAACTTCATCCATCCCAAGTACGGTCCTGTGTGGGCAACCAGTGCGCTGGGTAATGACAATATAACCCTGATCGGCACCGACCCTGAAAAGCACAGGAAAAATGCCTGGAAAGTCGTCGAGACCTTGCATGGTATGGGTGGTGGATCGCTGTTTATCAAGACCAATCCCAAGTCTAAAAACCTGTGGGTTGATGCACCATTAAACCCTGATACCAAGTTCAGCCAGTCAATCGCTGTGTTTGATATCGACCATCTGGACAAGGGTTTCAAGATTCTGCCGATTGCCGAATGGGCCGACCTGGGTAAAGGTGTGAAACGTGTGGTACAGCCGGAATACAACAAGGCCGGGGATGAGGTGTGGTTCTCTGTGTGGAATGGCAAGACAGAGGAATCTGCACTGGTCGTTGTCGACGACAAGACCCGTCAGTTGAAGAAAGTCATCAAGGATAAACGCCTGATAACACCGACCGGCAAGTTTAATGTTCACAACACGGTCTATGATATTTATTAGGTGATATCGGCTAAGGAGCCTCTGAATAAGTCTGGGTCGAACAGATTGTCTGTTTAAAATGTTCTGTATCAAGGCATGGAATGCGCGCCATAGCCGAGTATTGGGCAGGGCTATTGC
>DROB01000065.1 GCA_011321985.1 Gammaproteobacteria bacterium
ACTTATTGTAATAGACATAATATTTACCTCTAGAGCTTTAATGTAGATATGTTACTACATAATCAAGAGTTATTCAAGAAATCCATGAAAAAGCCTCTGTTTTCAATGTCTGCTCATACGATTTTCTGACACTATATTAGAATTAACTAAAGTTCCGTTATGTGGTGTTCTGGGAAGAAAAATAGTTTCGCACGACAGTCCGCTATGTGCCTGAAGCAGTCTTTTAATCTTCTACAGCAACTGCACGTTCATGTTTGAGCGATACACCTAAATACCATCCAGCATCTTGAGCTGTTCTTCCTGTCGCTTTTTCAGCAAGGCCTCGACCCCTTTTGCATCGTCCATCACTTTTTTCATGCCCTTGATCGAGTAAGGATTGGGTTTCTCGATTCTGGCAACCGCTTTAGGTTCCTGTTTTTCTTTTTCTGGAATTTTGATGGCCTTCACCAGGTTACTGTTGGGGTCCAGCACGACCTGTTCCGCTCCTCTGTCGCTCGGTGGTGGTGTATTGCTAAACTGCATCACACCGTTTTCATCACGCCATTTATAGACCTGTACTTTTTTATCACTGACAACGCTGGACAGGCCTTTAGGTGCTTTGGCTTTTAGTGCTTCAAATTCTGCCATACCATTACTGACCCCTGAATCAAAAAAAGCAAGAGGGTCAAATTTACCCATATAAATCATAGGCATAGCTATTAGAATCCCTATGATAACCAACATTTTGAAAATTAAAAATTTCATTCCATTTCCTTCTAAAAATAATACTCTGTTCAATTATGGACGAACGTTTCCATAATTTCAGCATATTTCCCAAAGTTATTATCCCTCTCCTGGATAACACCCGAAAATAAGGCCTTGCCTCGGAATACAGTTACAGGTAGAATTCACTCCCTGTTTTTTTAGCACCTGTTACAGGTGCAACACGAGTAGAGTAGAGCCGACATGAAAGCTGATATACACCCAAAATACAATGAAGTTAATGTTAAATGCAGCTGTGGCAATACATTCGCTACTCGCTCTACTTATGGAAAGGATGAACTGACAATTGATGTCTGCTCTGAATGCCACCCTTTTTACACCGGTAAGCAGAAGGTTCTTGACTCAGCTGGTCAGATCGATAAATTCAACAAGCGTTTTGGTAACAAATCTTAGGTTAGTTAATAATCCCAGCTGTTATCTGATGTTTAGTAAAAAAGGCGCTATAAAGCGCCTTTTTTTATATCCATGGATGGATGGTATGCAACAAGGAGCCAGGGACGGCGGTGTTGCTATGTCCGTAGGCGGTATGCAACAAAGAGCCAGGACGGCGGTGTCCCCTTATCTATATCTCTTTCTCCTGTTCATACCCTTTTCAACTTTATTGGCCGCACCGTCTGCCAGTCCTTGTTCTGCCAGCCTGTATGACGATGGTCCCAGTGAAACAGCCACCGTTCGCTTCATCTATGATGGTGACACCCTGCAATTAGACGATGGTCGCAAGATCCGATTAATCGGCATCAATACCCCCGAGATCGCACATAAAAGAAGGGCCGCTGAACCGTTTGCTATCGAAGCAAAAAATGCGCTTAAAGCACTATTCAAAAAAGATAAACACATCACGCTGCTGCACGGCCCGGGGCCCAGAGATCACTACGGTCGAACACTGGCCCATGGCTTTCTGGCCGATGGCCTGAACATACAGACAAGGCTGCTGGATCTAGGCCTGGCCAGCGTGATAACGATACCGCCCAACACGCGGTTCGCCGCCTGTTATCTCGAACATGAGCATGAAGCGCGCTGCCATAGGACCGGCTTATGGCAGGATCCAGGAATACTCGCTGCTTCCGGGCTAAACGAAAAAAATATCGGTTTTCATCTGGTGCAGGGCAGGGTAAAAAGTATCACCACCAACGACAAAGGTATCTGGTTAAATATCGACGATACCCTGACTCTCGGTATCCGCCCGGATAACCAGCCACTGTTTGATATAAAAAATCTCTATGACATGGAGCATCAGCGTATCACCGTGCGTGGCTGGATAAATAAGAGTAAAAAATCACGGCCCTACTATATCCGGGTACGCCATCCCGCTTCGATACAGCTAAGCCGACACTTCAACTGTAGCTAAACCACTGATTTTTAACCTATAACACCGTAGGGTACTCGAAATACCGGCATAAAAATGGTAGTATGTCCCTCTTTTTTATAGCTACCCGCCGAACGCCCATGCCAACACGTTTCAAGCAACAAGCCCTGGATTATCACAAAAGTCCGAAACCCGGAAAAATTGCCATAGAAATAACCAAACCCTGCAAAACACAGCTGGATCTTTCTCTGGCCTACACACCCGGGGTTGCTGAGCCCTGTCGCGCGATCCATCGTGATGAAGAGACCGCTTATGAATACACAGCAAAAGGCAATCTGGTAGCCGTTATCACTGATGGCACCGCCGTACTGGGCCTGGGCAATATCGGTGCCCTGGCTGGCAAACCGGTAATGGAAGGTAAAGGGGTCCTGTTCAAAGCTTTCGCGGATATCGATGTATTCGATATCGAAGTAAAAGCCGAATCTACTGAAGAATTTATCACCACGGTAAAAAATATTGCTCCCACCTTCGGTGGCATCAATCTGGAAGATATCGCCGCACCCGCCTGCTTCGATATCGAACAAGCCCTGGTCGAGCAACTGGACATCCCGGTATTTCATGATGACCAGCACGGCACAGCCATCATTATCGCGGCTTCGCTATTGAACGCACTGGAGCTGCAGCATAAAAAAATCGAAGATGTCCGTGTCGTGTGTCTGGGCGCAGGGGCTGCAGGTATCGCCTCGATGAAATTATTGCAGGGGCTCGGTGCCGACCCTGAAAAGCTGTTCATGGTCGATCGTAACGGTATCATCCAGTCTGAACGTGATGATTTAAATAAATACAAGAAAGCTTTTGCTGTTCATACCGATAAGCGCACACTGGCAGACGCGATGGACGGTGCAGATGTCTTTATCGGTGTATCCGGCCCCGACCTGTTATCATCAGACATCCTCGCCACCATGGCACCACATCCGGTGGTGTTCGCTCTATCCAACCCCGATCCGGAGATACTGCCCGAGCTTGCACACATGACTCGAGATGATCTGATCATGGGCACGGGGCGCAGTGACTACCCGAACCAGGTGAATAATGTTTTAGGTTTCCCTTATATTTTCAAAGGCGCACTGGATGTACGCGCCAGCTGCATCAATCAGGAAATGCAGATCGCTGCCGTACATGCACTCGCGAAACTGACGCATGAACCCGTACCCCAGGAAGTGTTAGAGGCTTACGAGGTGGATGCCATGATGTTCGGTCCTGAATATATTATTCCCAAACCCCTGGACCCACGCCTGATCGATACCATCCCACGTGCTGTTTCGAAGGCTGCGATAGCAACCGGTGTCGCCAGAAAATTTCCTAAAGATAAGCGCACGATAAAAGAAGCCTGACCGGGCATATTACTTTGAGAAACAACAGACTTTTGACCCATGCGCTGCTCTGGCTATTGATACCATTACTTACAGCGACCCTGTCGCATGCAACAGAGAGCCGGACGATTACCTTCAGATCTACCGATGGTATATCGCTAACCGCAGATCTGTATACTCCACACGAAACGAAGACCACGCCACTCATCCTGTTATTCCATCAGGCAGGTTCAAGCCGTGGAGAATATACCGATATCGCTCCCCGATTAAACAAGATGGGGTTTAACTGTATCGCTGTCGACTTACGCTCAGGTGAATATTCCAGAGGCATCGATAATCAAACCGCGATACAGGCGAGTAAAGCCGGACTGCCGACACATTATTCCGATGCCCTGCCCGATGTTATCGCAGCTTTACGTTATGCCCACAAAAATTATCCGAACAGTAAGATCATCGCCTGGGGCAGCTCTTACTCTGCGGCACTGGTACTCAAAGTAGCCGGAGATCACCCTGAACTCACCGACACCGTACTGGCTTTTTCACCCGGTGAGTATTTCGCCCATCTGGGAAAGAGCAAAACATGGATTCAGGATTCGGCCAAAAAGATAGAAGTCCCCGTATTTATCACTTCGTCAAAAGAGGAGGCAGATAGCTGGCGTATTATCTATGATGCTATCCCGTCGAAGACCAAAACAGGCTTTATCCCTGCCACTGCCGGTCGACACGGTTCCAGAGCACTATGGAAAAAATACGATGACAGTGAGGCTTACTGGCAGGCCGTTACCCAGTTTCTGTCTCCAGAGTAAATCTTGTACTGTCGCCCCATCGCTCTTTCGAGCGAACAGGAACGACAATACCACTGTCGCATTTACCTTACGAAATACATCATGTCTTTATCCATCGAATAGGTCCATGGCAGGCCTGCATTTTTCCAGCCGTTCTTCATCCGCTTACCTTTATTTTTACCCTTTTTAACCTTATCACCCTCGTAACCATCGACCACACTGTAAACATTGGTGTAACCGTGTTTAGCCAGCACATTGACCGCCTTCGCGCTACGCTTTCCCGAACGACACATCAGGATAACGGTATCGGTTTTTTTCAGGCCTTTTTCTTTCAGACGTGCATCGATATCTGCGACGAAGTTCTCATTGTGTCTGCGCTTATAGCGATTCTTTTTATCATCCCATGCACTTGCATCCATGGTATCTGTTGGTACATTGGCATCCATTACCGATGCGGCCCCCAGATAGTTTAATTCTGAAGGTGTGCGCACATCGATAAACAGTGCCTTGTCCATATTTTTCATCATATAGTCATATGCCTGTGTCGAGGTCATATACAGGCCGAGCGTCGTCTGCTTCTTCTTACTCAGCTTCGACCAGTCTTCAGCAAAGGCTGAATTAGAAAAGGCGACCACCATGGTGATAAGCATAAAAGTGGTAAATACATTTTTAAGTGAATATTTAATCATCATAAAATCTCCTCAATTAAAGGTGTTAAATAAAAATCAGGTATCGACAAATACCTGTTGCGAAATTTTTCGGCAAGCAATCGTTTTCCTGTCGAACCAGTCGTCCGTTATCGGTTCGAACCAGTGGCGTTCGCTTCTCTGATAAGGTGGAATAAAAAAATCGAGCATACGACACTCTCTGCTGATCGATCTGAGTGCATGGATATTCCCTTTATCCGGTG
Source organism: Gammaproteobacteria bacterium (assembly GCA_011321985.1). Classification (GTDB taxonomy): domain Bacteria; phylum Pseudomonadota; class Gammaproteobacteria; order SZUA-229; family SZUA-229. The sequence continues at coordinate 5,137 of DROB01000065.1, forward strand.
TCAACAACGCGGTATCACCGGCTCGTAAGATATGCCTCGACACACGGGATAACTCGACCATACCCTGTCCAATATCCGCTGACTTCCCTGCTTCATCAAACTGCCAGGCTTCGACTTCACCGCTGATGATGCGTACCATACCGGTCGCCCCCGGATGGTCATGCAACTGCACGATCTGCTGATCATCGATATTGAGAATACCGCCATTGATATTCCTGCCTTTCAACAAACGTTGCCATAACCAGAAACGGTTACCACTCTCATAAGATGCCTCGACCGCTTTTTTGAACGATGAAGAATAAATATCGAGTTGTCTCAGAAGTTGCAGGCCCCGATCTGCCACGACCTGCTGGTCGATAGAGCCACGGCTCTCGGCATCAGCCAACGCTGCCATCTTTATCTGGAAGGCAATCCAGTCGAGCTTCTCGCCGGTATACCGGCTCGCCACCGCCACTTCTGGCAGCAGCAGAACCGATGCCATGCTCAACAACAGGTGTCGACGGCTGATCATATCAGGCACCTTCAGTAGCCGGCTCACCATAATCCGTGCCGCCTGACTTTCTGGCTTTTTTACCTTCAGCCTTTACACCACTGATATCATCACTGTGACTGCCCTTACCTGATGCCAGGTTATCGAAATATTTTATCGTCAGATCATCATTAGCTGTGGTCATCAAATCCCTGAAGCTGAAACCCGTCAGACGCATACCGCGTCTGACACTCCAGTACAGCAGACCGGCAACCAGCAAGCCGTAGGCCAGACCTGTCAGAGCCTGCATCGCAGGGTCATGGCTGAAGATATCCGTCACATGTTTTACTTTGGTTATCGTCGTGTCGTGGGCAAGCTGTTCCCAGAAATCCTGATATAAGGTATAGGGCAGATAACCCAGCAGGAAACCGGGGAAAGCAACAACCGCTGTCATATAACCCATACCCAGACGCATATAGGTCCGGATCTCACATCCGATCATGGCGACGGAGCCAAAACCCTGACAGGCAGCACCCAGCAATAACACCCAGGTAGGGTTCATGCCCAGGGGCAATTTGATATCGAAGAACTGCCAGCCGATCATGATCGCCACCCAGAGCAATAATATTTCGATAAATATTGCTGTGAAGGGAGACATGGAACGAAACATAAAACGTGTTGAACCAGGGATTTTCCATTTCTTTTCGAAGAAATTTTCCTTGTGTTCCAGTCCCATGGAAATCTCAGGTGTCATAAAAGCACACTCTGTACCAAAACCGGTTTTTGCCATACCGACACCGGCGATGCCTCCGACCAGCAATAACCAGAATGCCATGCCCCAGCCAATCGCGCTGACGGCATAGTTCCAGCCGAACAGACCATCTTCCGTGCCATGGATAAATGAACCGATGATCGCATTACCAAAGAAAGCAAACATGAACACCAGGATAGATATACGGAGCCAGTCACGCCTGGGGTTATAATCACGACTGGCTTCATAAGCCAGGCCATCCAGTGCCATCTTGCCACCCTGTTTTGCTCCTAGCTCTGACGTAGACCGATTTTCCTGGCCTTTGAAAACATAACCGATCTTCATCACACTCATCAGATAAAAAGTTAAAAAACCGGCAGGTAGTATAGCGGTCAGGTAGAGCAGGGAAGCCGTCGACATAGAAGACAGGCCGCCGAGAAAGTGATGCGTGGTGCAACCGTGAGCGAGGCGGGTGCCAAAACTGAATACGAAGCCACCGATAAAAGCCAGCACCAGCTCACGCCTCGGATATTTTACCCAACCCCGTGATTCACCTTCTGCTCGTGCCACCAGCCAGGCTCCTATCACCACGCCGATGATAATCCAGTGCACATTAGGATCGTAGGCGCGTGACCACCAGTTAACGTCCGGCGCAACGGTCTGCTCGAGTGCAGCTGTCATCTCGACCAGACCCGTGGTCAGCCCGATGGGTTTTTCCAGTACGATATAATTCATGATCTCGGCAACACCGACAAAGACACCACTAACCCAGAAAGGCCATTGTTTACGTATGCTAAGCATGGAAGATTCCTCTAACTAAAATTTTTGCGGTTACGAATCGATGGTTAACAACCGCCCTCTTCCGAGATGCGAACCACGATTTTTTCGAACTTACGCCAGGCATCCCTGTTCTCGACATCAGCTTTAATCGCATTGCGATACGCCTCAAGCGCCAATGAAAGCTTCCGTTTTTTAGTGAGCCTGTCACCTTTACTCATGCAGTCGCTAAGCGATGAACAGTTCACCTTAAACTCCTTCGCCTGCACCGATGGAACATAAAAAGAAGTTGTCATC
>DROB01000066.1 GCA_011321985.1 Gammaproteobacteria bacterium
CCGTGTGCAGGATCATCCGGAAACATGCCGGTGTACTGGATAAAGATAGCCGCCATAACCACAGTCATCGGTCCCGTCGGACCAGAGACCTGAGCAGGTGTTCCGCCAAACAGTGCAGCAAACAGGCCGACAAATATAGCACCGTACATACCTGCGATCGGACCGACACCTGAGGCGACACCCATCGCCATTGCCAGAGGCAGCGCCACTACGGCGGCGGTTAGACCACCATAGATATCTCCGCGAATATTGTTAAAGTGCAGACCGTTGATGTAATTCATGGTGGTGAGTTTAATCGCTCTGAACGCGGGTTTCTATATATCTTTAGGGACTTTTTTAAATACCGGCTAACGGCCTCACCGTCTTTTTGCAGGGTGGGTATTGTCCACCGATGTGTCAGAAGCAAAGAGCATGTACTATCGGGCAGTAACCGACCTGCAAAAGTCGCTGGTGTCGTTAACAAATTTGAGTTTTTCTCTGTGCCTCTGCGGCTACCCATATTGTTTTATCAGGCAAAGACCACCCAGGTAGTGGCGATGTATTTCACGCCTTTTTCCAGTGTTACACCGCGGTGTTCATGTGTCCAGAAAGGAGGGAACAGACACAATTTTCCTGCCTGCGGTTTCACTTTGATCTGCTGATACGAAAATTCTGTTTCACCACCCGGGCCTTCGACATCATTCAGATACCAGACAGCAACTAATTGACGTTGCGCAAACTCATGGCTGCCACCGTCGATATGCCAGTGATAAAATTCACCGGGGTTGGTACGTTGTATCGCGTAGCCATTATCCTTGAATGGGCCTTTGAAGAAAGGATAGGTCTCGCGAAATTCCTTGATAGCCATGCCGAGTGAACGGAACAGCTCCTTATCCAGATCTTTCCAGTTTTCTTTTCCACTGGTGACCAGGTCAGTGGAACGTTTGATGCTCTGTTCTTTGCTGAATGTCTGTCCGACACGCCCCTGATACTGGTTTTCAGTATCCTGTTCGAAGCGCCGGATCATCTCCTGACAGATATCCAGTGGCAATGCGTCCTGTTTTTCGAAGATGAAGGTATCGGGTTTAACCTCGTGGATGGTTTTTTGTTCTGAGTTCATATTATTTTATCGTGTTTTGATTTACGTGTGGGGTCATCTGGATGTTCTGGTTTCGCGGAATGAATTTCGCTCCTACGGGTGTGGGGTGTTCTGCGTTCATATTATTTTATCGTATTTTGATTTATGCGTCGGGTCATCTGGGTGTTCCGGTTTTGCGGAATGGATTCTGATTCTGCAGAGTATACCTTGCCCGTAGGAGCGGAATTTATTCCGCGATGCCACTGTCAGAAAAAACGACTAAATGTGATTACCGTCAACCAGTGCCTCGATTCTACCACTACAATGTTCAGCATCTTGTTGATGTAGGACAAGCATCTGCTTTGCCACATCACGCCAGTGGTTAACAGCAAGGCTGATGATGTGTTCGATGGCATTTATATTCTTGTTCTGAGACCACTTTTCATAGGCCTCGACGAGTGAAGGAAAAATATGCTTTCGCATATGGGTCAGGTTGGCAAAATAAAAATGGATGGATGCCTGATTATTGTTTTCGATCAAAGAGGGTAATGTGAGTAAAGCATCTGCATA
>DROB01000067.1 GCA_011321985.1 Gammaproteobacteria bacterium
CACTTTGAATATATTGAGTCCCGTCTGGTAGTTATTGACTATTTCCTGGATGATACCTTTTACCTGTATCGCGATTTCACCCCGCCCTTCAGTGATGACGTAATCCATCTTGCTGCGACCGATACTCTGCCGCAGAGCACTCTCTGTAACCTGTGCCAGTGATATTTCCGGATGCCTGACATTGAATAAATATTTTTCAGCGTCATCTATCTGATACTGGACCGTACCATGGATATCGACGATATTCTCATCCTGAGTCAGCATGGTCGAATTCAACGGGATGGTATATACCTTGGTGACATCCACTTTCTCGACACGTTCGATCGGTATAGGAAGATGCCAGTGCAAACCTTTCTGCGTTGTACTGACATGCTCACCAAAACGAAAAACCACACCACGTTCCGCTTCTTCAATTTTGTAGAAACCCGTTGCGATCCAGAACAGGAGCAATACTGCGATGACCAGGCCGATACCCAGACCGCCGCCTGAAGATGCCGAACCACTACCTGAACGCCCCCCACCTTTGCCGCCGAACAGGCCGCCAAATTTTTTCTGTAAATCTTTGAATACTTCATCCAGATCAGGTGGTCCCTGGTTACCGCGTTTCCCCCGGTTAGTGCCCCAGGGATCCTTATCGCCACCATTACCGCCGGGTTCATTCCATGCCATGTCGTGCTTCCCCGTGCCGGGCTTCAAATTATCTTGCTTTCGCATAATTAGGTTTCCAAGATTCGCTTCGTGTCATTAGGGCATTTATAACACCCACAAACGTGTCATTCTACCTGATTATTTTTTTAAAAAAAGCTTTTACTGCAGAGTCCATGGAAGATACAGGGTTTCTTATTTGTCATTATCTGAGCATAGGAAGCCAGGGAACCTCTTTTCTCTTCTCTCCCTTCTATGATTTCTGCAGTGTATATCAATACTTTATCGTAACATCGATTCCAGTGCTATCTGCTCACGTGATTCAAACTGGTCCAGATCACGGCGAGATATACTGACCTGCAATATAAAATGGCCTTCTTCATCCACACTTTCACCGCGGATAGCTCCTATCTCAAACAGCCTGGCTCGCACACGTGCCTGCGCAGGGGCTAATGACAGCGTACCTTCCACCATCTGCTCCCTGAACAGATCGGTCAATGTCTGTTTGAGTAGCTCGATACCCTCACCTGACTCGACGGACAACCAGATCCGTTTAACCTCGCCATCATCGTCAAAATCTAGTCGTGGTTTCACTCCGGTCAGGTCGATCTTGTTCATGATCAGGATGCAACGGATACTGGCAGCATCGATCTGCGATAGCACTTTATCGACTTCGTTTATATTAGCGTCCCGGTTTTCATCTGCGGCATCGATCACATGCAGCAGCAGTTGCGCCTCTGAGGTCTCCTGTAAAGTCGATCGAAACGCCGTAACCAGATCATGGGGCAGGTGGCGGATGAAGCCCACGGTATCGGCCAGGATTACAGAAACATCCTGACTCAGGTCGATACGCCGTAAGGTCGGATCAAGGGTAGCGAATAACTGATCCTGCACATACACATGATCATCAGATAATGCATTAAACAAACTGGATTTGCCGGCATTGGTGTAACCTACCAGAGAGACTGTCGCTATCTCTGCTTTCTGACGTGAACGTCTACCCTGTTCTCGCTGTTTTTTTACTTTTGACAGGCGTTTATTTATCTGCCTGATGCGGAGTCCGAGTAAGCGGCGATCTGTTTCCAGTTGGGTCTCACCAGGGCCACGCAGGCCTATCCCCCCTTTCTGACGTTCAAGGTGAGTCCAGCCTCTCACCAGGCGGGTCGAAAGATGTTTTAGCTGCGCCAGCTCAACCTGTAGCTTACCTTCGAAGGAGCGAGCGCGCTGCGCAAAGATATCCAGGATCAAACCCGTACGATCCAGTACACGGCATTCGATCAAACCTTCCAGATTGCGTTCCTGTGATGCCGCCAGCTTATGATTAAAAAGTACCAGATCAGCATCGTGATGCTTCACCAGCTCTGCGATCTCGCGGGCTTTACCACTACCGATGAAATATTTGGGATCAGCACGTTGGCGACTGGTGGTAGCGATATCCAGGATATCGGCTCCGGATGAAAGCACCAGCTCTTTAAATTCTGACAGGTTTTCCCGATGCACTTCATCAAATATGTCCATATGGACCAGGATAGCCCGGTTACCCCCTGCTGCACGCTCTCTATCTAACATTTATTATATTTCAACTGGGTTGTATATCTTGATGTTATTACTGAAACGGAAAAAAGGATACGCATTGTTCAATGCCGTCAGCCGCAGAGATGCGGATGTCGAGCTTATATGGATGGCTCTACAACGTGTCTTGAACAATGCGTATCCTTTTTTCCGTGCCGTTAGTATCTATCATGATACAGGCCTGAACTTCAGGCAAAAAAAATGGCCGCCTGTGGCGACCATCATATATCGTCTGTATCATTATACTCAATTATCACTGTTACCGTCTGCCTCACCATCCTCACTCCATTTAATCTGGCGTGATGGCACGACCGTAGAAATAGCATGTTTGTAGACCATCTGCGTTACCGTGTTTTTAAGCAGTACCGCAAACTGGTCAAATGACTCGATCTGTCCCTGCAATTTAATCCCGTTCACCAGAAAGATCGAAACCGGCACTCTCTCTCGTCGCAACGCATTTAAATAAGGGTCTTGTAAATGGTGCCCTTTTGACATAATTTATTCCTCGTTATTGTTATTATCTGAGGTAATAGACAGTGCATTATTTGAATCGTTCCAAATTCTGGTCAGACCCTGAGCCTGACTACTATTGCCTGTCACTCCATTATGATAGTAAAAATTTAAGGTTTTTCAGGACTTTCTCAGTATTTAGTGTAATTGGGTCAATAAAATTACAGTCACTTTCTTTTCGCAACCACGTCATCTGGCGCTTGGCCAGCTGTGCTGTGGCAATTATGGCTTTTTCCCGCATCACATCGTAACCGTACTCTCCCGCCAGATAAGCCCACACCTGTCGATACCCCACCGCACGAATCGAAGGCATCTCCGCATGCAGATCCCCGCGTTCAAACAGGCCTTCAACCTCTTCGATAAAACCCTGTTGCAGCATCAGATCGAAACGCTTCGTGATACGTTTGCGCAGTTCAACGCGATCATCCGGCATCAGCGCAATCTTTATCCGCCGATATGGAAAAACATCAGAGGTTTCATTCCGGGCTTGTTCATGCCAGTATTCTGTTAATGTTTTTCCTGTAGAATCATACACTTCCAGAGCTCTTTTAATCCTCTGCGGGTCATTAGGATGTATCCGTTCAGCAGAAACCGGATCAACCTCTTTCAGGCGTTCATGCATCGCCTGAATACTGCTGCTTTTCGCTTCACTGGCGATAGCCTGCCTGACAGCATCATCGACTTCCGGCATATCGGCCATACCTTTCTGTAAGGCATTAAAGTACAGCATAGTGCCACCGACGAGGACAGGAATCTGCTGATTATCACTGCTCTGCTGCATGAGTGACAGAGCATCCTCACGAAACTGACCTGCGGAATAGACCTCTGCCGGGTCGATGACATCAATTAGCCGATGCGGTGACTGATGCAAGGTTTGCTCATCGGGTTTAGCGGTTCCGATATCCATACCACGATAGACCAGAGCTGAATCGACACTGATCAGGTCAGAGGGCAGCGTTTCATTGATCGCGATCGCCAGATCGGTTTTGCCTGTTGCCGTTGGCCCCATAATAAATATGGATGACGGCGAGTCTTTTGACTCACCCGGCTGGATAATTAATTCATTCATGGTTAAAGATCAAACAGAGAAATTAACGCCCGCGCATAAAAAGTTTATCCAGCTCGACAATGGTCAGCTGTATCCAGGTCGGCCGACCATGGTTGC
>DROB01000068.1 GCA_011321985.1 Gammaproteobacteria bacterium
AACGCGTTCTCTTCCCGACTATAACGCAGGAGTAGGACGATAATGCGAAAGATCCCCAGGAGGAAAAGGCCGAGGATACTGCTGTTGACGATATAACCGGTATTGGTAGCCTGATTTCTGATATAAAAATTGAGCAGAAATTCATGGTTGATGAGTATTAAAAAACCGAGCAGTAGCGATAACATCAGAAACTGAAATAAAACACTACGGCTATAGTTTGCTTTGTACTGGATCATGGTAAACCTGTTGTTATTTTACGGACACGTGAAGATCATGAGAGATTTATCGAGTAGTGAATTGTACGCGCATAAATGTGGCTGTATATTAGCATAAAGTGATATAACTTTCCTGCGGGCAGGTGTTATAAAAACAAAGGCCTGGTTACTATCAAAAAATGCCAGTTCATCTGAGAGTCGTGTGTACTCTGAATCAGTCAGATGCTCTTCATGCCAAAGTTAATACCGATAGAAAGACGGGGGAAAGCACTGTTATTTTTGCTCACTTCATGTCTTATATCGGGCTTGAAAAAAACGAAATTGCCGACTCTGGGTATGACTTCGAACTTTTCCATACCGTCTGTCGAGTCATCATAGATGATCAGGTTTCCGGAGCTTGCCGGCACATCGACGTAATATACGCCGGAGAGTAATTCATCGTCGTCATCGTGAGTGTGCAGCGTCGTCGTGGACTCGGGAGGCATATAATTAAACCAGTAACCCGCATGCAGGCCCTGTTTTCCGAGGATGGTTTGAGCGTGTTCTATCGCCTCGTTTATCAGGGTTTTCAGTTCCGGGATATGAGAATCGTTCAGGTAGATGTTCTCATAGCGGTCACCAAACAGATGTGTCTTGCGTACATCGCTGTCATCTTTATGGCGATGAAACCCTGTTTTTATGGCTGAATTTAATTCATCTGTAATACTTGAGGTAATTTTTTGATAGCTGGCCATGGTTTCGCTGAGTGAAGTTGCCCTTCAGTTAGTCGCTTTTCTCAAAATGTGATTTTAACCACATATCTGCTCACTGGTTCCTGTTTTTTATCAGCAGGGAATCCATGCAGAAAAGACACGTTAGACCAGCCTGTGACCCATACTGGTATCATTGGTGTTTGCATCGTATCAGAGGCGTATGTGAGCATCAGCAAACTTGTGACTCGCGGTACATCAGGGAACTCTCAGATAACTTTGGAAAAACGATTGTTGTTTTCCTGTTCCAGATAGCGGTCAAACTGCATACAGATCGACCGTGTCAGCAGTCGTCCACTGGTGGTAATGGTCAGTTTTGTTTTTTTGATCTCGAGCAAGCCATCATCTGCCATCTTCTGCAGATTATCGAGTGATGATTTGAAATAGCTTTTGAAGTCTATGCCCCACTCCTTTTCAATCTTTTCTATATCCAGCTGATTGTGGCACATCAACTGATTGATGATCTCTCGTCGTAATACATCATCTGCTTCCAGTTCTATACCACGAAATATCGGGATCTTGTTCTGTCCCAGGAGCTTTTCATATTCGTCGATAGTGCGCACATTCTGGCTATAGTTATCACCGACACGGCTGATCGCTGTAATGCCCATCGCGATCATATCGCAATCTGCGTGGGTCGAATAACCCTGAAAGTTACGGTGCAGGCTACCTTCCTGCTGAGCCTTGACCAGTGAATCAGATGCTTTAGCAAAGTGATCCATACCGATATAGACATAACCTGCATGCTGCAGCTTATCGATACACAGTTGCAGGATATTCAGTTTCTCTTCAGCAGAGGGGAGTTCTTCTTCATTGATACGACGCTGTGGTTTAAACATTTCGGGCAGGTGTGCATAGTTGTAGATGGCGATGCGATTGGGGTCTAACTCGATGGTGGTATCCAGTGTTCTGGAGAAACTCTGCACGGTCTGATTCGGCAGGCCGTACATCAGGTCGATGTTGATCGATCTAAAGTTCAGCTCTCGAGAATCTTCGATGTGCTGTTTGATCTGCTGTGTCGATTGCACTCGATTCACCGACTCCTGTACCTTGTCATCAAAGTCCTGCACGCCAAAGCTGATGCGGTTGAAGCCAAGGTTGCTCAGGTTTTTCAGGCGTTGCTGGTCGACGGTACGTGGGTCAACTTCGATACCGAATTCGACTTCGTTATCTGCAGGTACGTTAAAGTTTTCACGGATGCACTCAATGATCTCATAGATTTCCTTGTCGCTGAGAAAGGTCGGTGTACCACCACCCCAGTGTATCTGTGAGACTAGTCTGTCTTCAGCAAACAAAGCGCCCTGTAACTCGATCTCCCGTTTAAGTAATTTTATGTATGGTGCAGCTTTTGACTTGTCTTTGGTGATGACCTTGCTGCAGCCGCAGTAATAACAGATAGTATCGCAAAAGGGTATGTGCAGATACAGGGACAATGGAGAGGGGATGGGGTCTTCATTGCTGTGTTTAACGCCACCGAGATAATCGTCGATACTGAAGTCTGTGCCGAACTGGACAGCAGTTGGATAGGATGTATAACGAGGCCCGAAAGTATCGTAACGACGTATCAGGTCTTTATTGCAGACTATTTTATTATCCATGAATGAGGCTTTTAAATTGCGAAGTATCAGGGTTGTATGCTATGAAATAAATGGTTCCGCTAGCATGACTTATATCAAAAGGCAGCATGATTAGAAATATACAAGATTCTAATAGATTGATGTATTAATAATCAGTGACTGCGTCACAGAGAGATGCAATATCCATGTAAGCTGTTGATAGATAATATAATTTCTAGGCATAGACAATGTTTTTCAGGTCTTTGATGAGGATGTCTTTATCTTTTTTATTGAGAAAAGAACCGAGTTCGAGTTCCTTGCCATGGGATCGGATATATATCTGTTTAGGGTAACCACGTTTGTCTGGTTTTTTGACAAAGATTTTTGCCCACATGCGAT
>DROB01000069.1 GCA_011321985.1 Gammaproteobacteria bacterium
ACCCGCTACGGTACGGCAAAACGATTATCGAACAACCTATCCATCCAGGTGGCGGGAAAAACAGGTACTTCGGATGATCTGAGAGACAGCTGGTTTGCTGGATTTTCTGGTGATGTCGTCGCTGTGGTGTGGACAGGCTTTGATGATAATAAGGCAACGACATTGACGGGGTCTTCCGGTGCCATGAAAATATGGCAGAACATGATGAGAGATATCGCCTACAAATCTTACGTTTTGCCGGAAATGTCAGATTTAACAGGATACTGGATCGACACAAATAACGGTTTATTGGCTGAGAAAGATTGCGAAAATACGGTACAATTACTGTTTATCGAAGGGACGCAGCCGGATCAGAAAAGCGACTGTGAAACAGAAGAAAGTTCGAACTGGTTTATCAATCTATTCAATTAAGCTATCCAATTAAAATTATCTCTATGTACCGATATCGACGAATTCTAGGCGGTCTGTTTTTGACTATAATGCTCATTTCCTGTGCCTCTACAGAAAAGCACAGCATGTCAGATAGTGTGGTCGATGAGACCAGGGATAACTACAAATATGATGCCTGGCGACCGACAAGAGACACGGTCGGTACCACAGAGTTTGAGGCCATCAATGTCCTGCTGGAAGAATCCGATGTGCTGATCGAGAACCGTGCTTATGATGCCGCTTCCGATAAGCTGGAGCGTGTACTGCGTATAAAACCGAAATATGCACCGGCGTGGAGTCGTTTATCCTGGCTGGCATTGCAGATGAACTCGCCAAAACGTTCTGTACAGATGGCTAAACGGAGCAATAGTCTGGCTTTCTCTGATCCGGCACTACAATCATTAAACTGGTCTTTTATCCGTGCAGCAAGCGAGGTCATGCAGGATGAGGTGTCCTATGAACGGGCAAACCAGAAAATTGAATCATTAAAAGCTTTTTAACCATCAGCATCATTCCAGATATTTATGAAACGTGCATCTGATTACCTGAGCCAGTCCGGGCCTTTTTTCGAGCAGATAGAAGGTTATCAGGTCCGAGATAATCAGCTGGCCCTGTGTGATGCGATCGATGATGCGATCGCTTCGGGTGAGGTGCTTGCGGCAGAAGCGGGTACCGGAATCGGAAAGACCTTTGCCTATCTTGTTCCAGCATTGCTTTCCGGAAAAAAAGTCATCATATCGACAGGTACGCGGCATCTGCAGGATCAACTGTTTCATACCGACCTGCCTCGTGTAAAAAAAGCCCTGTCCGTACAATCGACATCGGCATTGTTGAAAGGCCGTAGTAATTATCTCTGTCTGCATCGTCTCAAGCTGGCTCCCCACCTTGGCTTTATCAATCGTGAGACCCGTACGGTATTATCGATGGTCGATGAATGGTCTAAAACGACACGATCCGGTGATATTTCAGAACTGACCAGTGTAGCGGAAGACTCCTATGTCTGGCCGATGGTTACATCGACCGCTGATAACTGTCTGGGCGGTGAATGTGATTCATGGGAGAAGTGTTTTATCGTGAATGCACGTAAAGAGGCACAGGCTGCAGATGTGGTGGTGATAAATCACCATTTGCTGCTGGCTGATATGACACTGAAAAACGAGGGTTTTGCCGAATTATTACCAGCAGCAGATGCGTTTGTTATCGATGAAGCACATCAGTTATATGATGTGGCAGCACGTTTCTTCGGTGATACCATAAGCAGTCGTCAACTCATATCGCTGGCGCG
>DROB01000070.1 GCA_011321985.1 Gammaproteobacteria bacterium
AAAATTAGAAGGAATATCGACCAACAAATCGCTATATGTAATTCGGACAATTTCTGAATTAAATGCCTTTGTTGAGAAAAATGTGAAATAAAATCATTTGATATTAACCGGTCTTGCTCGCTGTTTAGCATGCATTACATATGTAAGAAAATGGCAAAAGAATACTACGAAAAACTATCCAGGCTCCTCATAGATGCTGATATAAAAAAAGAAGTCGAAAAACCGATGGAAGTAAAACATTTCTTCAGTGGTGCCGCACTGTATGTGGGGCAATCGATATGCGCTTCCCTGACCCCCGTTGGCCTGGCTTTCAAGCTGCCAGAGAAAGAAGTTGATGCGTTGATAAAAAGTGGCGAGGCGATCCCTTTAAAATATTTCCCCAGAGGGCATGTGAAAAAAGGTTATGCACTCTTTCAGAAACCGGATGAGATAAAGCCGGAACAATTGAGAAAATACTTCATTAGATCCGCCCGGCAGGTGTGATCTGTATCCACACACAGGTCAGTCAAGTGTTCGTCCGAAAAAAGCAGGGAAAGATATTGTGGCGGAGTCGTGCATGGCGTAAAAGTCAGCTTATGTTAGCACTGGATTTTTCAGATTAAAACTCTGGTCTTTTGCCGGCATTTCCACCCGCGTATTTTTTAATTTTTTTGCAAACGCCTGCATGCTCCGGGGTTCACCGTGTACCAGAAAAGTTGTCTCTGGGTTACCGGTATGTTTATGCCATGCCAGTAGTCCCGCCTGGTCGGCATGTGCAGAAAAACCGCCGATGGTATGGATGTCTGCCTGTACGGAGATTTCTTCACCGAAGATATTGACGCGCTCAGCACCATCGATGATCTGGCGTGCCAGTGTGCCCTGTGCAGCATAACCGACAAAGACGATGCTGCTCCGTCTGTTCCAGAGGTTGTGTTTTAGATGATGGCGTACACGCCCGCCGGTACACATACCGGAACCAGCCATGATTACGGCCCCCCCTGTGATCTGATTGATAGCCATCGAGTCGGCGGTCTCGCGGGTGAAATGTAGGCCGGGCAGATCAAACGGGTCGCCGCCATCGTGCGCCAGCTTCAGTGTTCTGTTATCAAAACATTCCGGGTGGCGCTGAAAAATCTGTGTTGCAGAAATCGCCATCGGGGAATCCAGAAAGACATTGGTATAATGACCGATATCTTTCTTTTCGACCCCTTCTCGCAGGTAATAGAGAATTTCCTGCGCCCGTTCAAGAGCAAAAGTCGGAATAATGACATTGCCGCCACGCCCGATTGTTTCATTGATGACGTCGTAGAGCTCTTCGATGGAAGGTAGCAGTTGTTTGTGTAGACGATCACCGTAAGTCGTTTCCATGACCACGGTATCAACTTCGGGTGGTATACCCGGTGAACGTAAAATTGCGCGACCGTCATAGCCGATATCACCGGAGAACAGTATGCGATGATGTTGGCCTTCTTCATCCAGTTCCAGAAGAATACTGGCAGAGCCGAGGATGTGACCGGCTTCAAGGAAGGTGGCACGGATGCCGGGCGTAACCGGTAGTGCCTCATCATATCGGGCATGGCGGCCGAAATAATCGAGCGTGTTTAATGCATTTAACGTGGTATATAGTGGTTCGTACACCTTGCTTTTTTTATTGCGCCGTCTTGCCCTGCGCTGCTGGTAACGGGCTTCTTCTTCCTGCAGGCCTGCCGAATCCAGCATCACCAGCCGTGCCAGCTCGGTGGTGGCTGCTGTGGTGATTATCTCACCTTCAAAACCCCGTTTGACCAGTAGCGGGATACGACCACAGTGGTCGAGGTGTGCGTGGGTGAGTAGTAAGTAATCGATAGATGCCGGATCAAAACCGAACGGTTCAGCATTCTCTTCGTTCAGTTCACGTCCGCCCTGAAACATACCGCAGTCGATGAGGATGCGTTTGCCTACACATTCCAGCAGATGGCAGGAGCCAGTGACACCCTGATCTGCTCCATGAAAGGAGATTTTCATCATTATTCCTGTCGGGTTATATCGTTACTCATCATCTATCAGGTTATTGCCTTCGCATCGGCACCATGACTGTAGACCGTTCCATATTTCTTCTGCGGTTTCGGCATACCAGAATAATTCTCTATCTTCGATATCGATTACACCTTCTTCCACCAGGAAATCGACATCGAAGGCTTTACGCCAGTAAGACTCGCCTACCAGTACCACCGGGATGGGTTTGATCTTACGCGTCTGTATCAGGGTCAGGGTCTCGAACAGTTCATCGAAGGTGCCGTAACCGCCAGGAAAAGCGACCAGGGCACGGGCACGTAACATGAAATGCATCTTACGTAGTGAGAAGTAATGAAATTGAAAGCACAGCTCAGGTGTAACATAAGGATTGGGGTATTGCTCGTGCGGCAGTGTAATATTTAAACCGACGGTCTGGCCCTGTACATCGTGCGCACCACGGTTGGCCGCTTCCATGATGCCGGGGCCGCCGCCGGTCATCACCACCAGTCTCGAATCACCTGGACCGCCACCTGCATCGGCAACCATCCTGGAAAAATCACGTGCGACATGGTAATACTGACTCTTGTCCAGGATACGTTCTGCGATGCGTAACCGTTGCTGTAATGTTTTACTCTCAGGTTTTTCTGCCAGTGCATCATGCAGCTTATCGACTTTGCTTTTTGCAGCCAGTGGTTCAACGATCCGGGTGCTGCCGAAGACCACGATGGTATGTTTTATACCGTGTTCTTTCAGTACACGATCAGGTTTCAGGTAATCCAGTTGCAGTCGTACCCCACGAGCATCATCACCGTTGAGAAAATCAATGTCTTCTATCGCTGGCACATAGGATGGACTCTCGAAGATCGCCTGTAGTTTAGATGGACACTCAGGGTCTTCGACAGATGATTTCGGGGTGTTCCATGGCAGGGGTTCTTTACGTTCATCAGCCCGTGCTGGTTCGGGTATATTTAGTTTATCCTTTTTATCTCTCATGGTTGCTCGGTGTCTGCAGGGAAACGGATAAGGTGATACAGTTATTACTATACACCTTGTCAATCTACATAAAAACAACTTCACCGTGACTCAGGTCAAGTTACAATACGAAGAGCGAAAAGGATTTCCTGTCAGAGGATGTTATCCTGACTTTACTGTCTCGGTTAAGGTGGTCTAAGTCACTTGTTATTTGAAAAAGAGAGAAGGTAGAGTATGTACAAATCAGATAAACCCATCGGCTTCTGGTCAGCAGTTTCGATGGGTATCGGCGCGATGGTGGGTGCGGGTATCTTCGCTTTACTGGGTGAGGCCAGCGCCATATCGGGCAGTGCGGTTTATATCTCTTTTATTCTGGGCGGGGTCATCGCATTATTCAGTGGTTATTCGCTCGGTAAGTTAGGTGCACGTTATCCTGCTGCGGGTGGCATCGTCGAATATCTCACACAGTCGTATGGAACGGGAACGTTTACCGGCTCCATGAGTATCATGCTGTATCTGGCAGCGATCGTTTCCCTGAGCCTGATCGCAAAGGCATTTGGTAATTATGCCGTCACTTTTCTGCCCGCCGGCTTCTCTCATCTCTGGCATTACTTTTTTTCTACCGGCATCGTTGTCCTGTTCGTATTTATCAATTTAAAGGGAGCTAAAGACGTTGCTGTATGGGAAAGGTTGATCGTTGCGGTCAAGTTTTCGGTATTGTGTGTGCTTTCTTTTGCCGGAGTCCTGTATATGGATTCCAGCTTGCTCTCACCGCATACTTACCCGCCGACGAGCAGTATCTTCTATAGTCTTTCGATTACTTTTTTTGCTTATGAAGGCTTCAGGGTTATCACTAACACGGCAGAAGATATGCCTGATCCGGCTAAGACCCTGCCGAGGGCGATGATGGCTTCTATCCTCCTGGTGATGTTGCTGTATATCGCCGTTAGCTTTGCCGTTTTTGGCAACCTGCCGACCGATAAAGTGATCGCATCTAAAGATTTCGCGCTGGCTGAAGCGGCATTGCCCATCTTTGGACATGCGGGTTTCGTGGTGGTTGCTATCGCCGCATTAATCTCGACGGCATCATCCATCAATGCAAATTTATATGCGGTAACCAATGTGACATATCAACTGGCAAAATACGGCGAGCTGCCATCGGTGTTTGGTAAACCGATAGGCCATAGCAGGGAAGGGCTGGTGATCAGTGGTTTTCTCATCGTCATCTTATCGTTATTATTTGATCTGTCCGAGATCGCCGCGATCGGTTCTATCTCTATCCTGTTCGTGCATTCTGTTACCCATATCGGGCACCTGAAGATAGCAACAGAGACCGGTGCCTCACGATTGTTAGTCCTGCTCGCGGCATTATTCAGCCTGTTGGCGATGTTACTGGCTATCGCTTATGTCAGTAAAGAGTCACATCAGGTGATCGTGGTGCTGGCTGGTTTTATTTTCTTATCGGTGACGACTGAGATCGTATTGCAGAAGTATCTGCAGAGAGAAGTCAGATCCCGGGCTTGATCCGAAGTTCAGAGGTTCTCTGGTGGTGACTGTCGTGTGGTGTATCGCTCATGTGTTTGCTCGCATTACGTTCAGCCCATCACCGGTCGGTTGTTGGCCCAGTACAGGATCAGTAAAAAACCAAATAACATACCACCCAGATGAGCAAAATGCGCGACACCCGCGTCGGTCCCTGTTACCCCGAAGACCAGTTCGATGACACCATAGATGATGACGAACCATTTTGCTTTTATCGGCATCGGTGGTATTAGCAGGATCAATATCTGGTTGGGAAAAAACAGACCGTAGGCGAGCAGTACACCAAAGACACCACCACTGGCACCGATCGTGGGTGAATATTGTCCCAGCATATTCTGGACGAGGAGTTGCGTTAATGCCGCGCCAGCTACGCAGACAAGATAATAGAGTGTAAAGTTTTTTGATCCCCATCTGTTTTCCAGACTCGAGCCAAACAGCCACAGGGCGTACATGTTTAATAACAGATGTGTCACGCTGCCGTGCAGGAAGCCGTAGCTCAACAATTGCCATGGCATGAATTCATGTCGGGGTGTTATCTGTCCGAATACACTGTCTGCGGCCAGTGGCCAGAGAGCAAAATGACCCAGTAAAAAGTTAGTAAATAATAATTCCAGTAGATAAATGATGCCATTCGATATCAGTAAAATTTTTATCACCGGAGGGAGTATGGAATAGTGGTGTCGTATGCCTGCCATAAGGTTTATCTTTGTGTTATTTTAATTTTCATGTTGTTTAATTTTTGCGCTGTTTAATCCGCCGTCGTAACAATCTGTGGTTATTTATCTGTTTTGCAATGGATTAACCCGATATACAGCTCCGGATATCTGATTTCAGTGAGTCGATATTCAGATCCGGGTCGATCACTTCTATATAGCTGCCACCCTGATGGTCAAACGGTGTTATCTCGACCTGACCGGTTACGTAATTCAGCAGATAACAGGTATCTGCCGTTCGGATGATCCCTTTGAGCCTTGTTAAACCAACGTTTTTCAGCCAGTGTTTTAATGCTGTGATATCGAACAGCGTCTCTTCCGGATAATGGAAGGTGTGTGAGCGCCACTCGGAGGATTGCCCGGAGGATGGTTCAGAGGGTATTGTCTCAAAAGTAAATTCCTGTGTATATTGTCGATGTTGATAATCGAGCCATCCGGTATTCAGTCGTCCCTTCGTGGTACTTGCGATATGCACTTTGGCCGGATCAAAAGTTTGAGATAATAACGCGAAGGCATGAAGGGCGGCGGTAGAAGCCAGATCTGTTTTATTTGCGATCAGGATATCTGCAAACTGTATCTGCTCTTTGAAACGTTCATTGTTTTGGTAAGCGGGATTAATAAGGTATTCAGGATCAAGCAGACAGATGCCCGCTCGTAGTGTTAAGACCTGCTCAAAACCTTTGCCCTTCAGTGTTTTCAGGACACCTGCCGGATGACCAACGCCACTGGATTCGATGATAAGGCGGTCTGGTCGAGCCTCACCGAGCAGCCGGTTGACGGCCACCTGTAATGGCAGCCCCTGTGCGCAGCACATGCAGCCACCGGGAATTTCTTTTACTGTAATATCATTTGCCCGATAGATCTGCCCGTCGATACCGACTTTGCCAAACTCATTGACCAGCACTGCCCATTTTTCTGTGTCGGGTTTCTTCGTGAACAGATCCAGTATGGCGGTGGTCTTACCTGTACCGAGAAAACCGGAGATAATATTGGTGGGGACGTTGCGTATCTCTGGCGGCATATGTTGAATAAGGTCTTCTACTCTGTGGCTGAGCACCTGGGGCTGAGCACCTGTAATCGATAGTTGTACGATGGGCCAAATCGCCCGTACCTGCCACTTTATCATCAATCATCAGAAAGGATGGCAGAGTATCGCTGTGGTCGCCAGGTCCTGATCAGACAGGCATATCCTGAATTGAATAACGCAGCACAGGATGGGTATAACAAGCAATATTTTGTATTGTAAATAACAACCATTTGCAATTAGAGGAAAACTTGCTAGACTTCGGGTGTACTGGTTATCCTGTCAAACACATTATTATGTTACATCCCAAGCAATTTTTACTGATCATACTCGTGTTCTGCACGCTGGGGTACAGTAGTGCGTGGGCGTTTGATGGGCACGTAATGGAGCCGCTTGAGGAAAGCACGGCCAGTCTGGATACCGCATCGGGTGATTTACCTGATGGTCAGCAACACGTTGAGCACATCTGTGCTCATTGCTGTCACATAACATCTCACCTGATCGCTATATTTTCTGATACAGGCTGTATCGCCACGAATAGCACCTCTACTTATTCATCGAATCTGACGGAAAGCCTGCACGCTTTCATCGTAAGTCCTGATCTGAGACCCCCCCGCGTCTAAATATTTGTTCTATCGCCAGCCTGATCTTTAATCTGGCTGGTCTTGATGCATGCCTGGAATTTGTTTACCAGCATGTGTTTGTCGTCTTTATTTGAGAATTAAACCATGAAGAAAAAACCATGTATTAAACGTGGCCTGATCGCCTCCAGCATGATTGCTACAATAATCATTGCCGCACCGGGTATCGGTATGGCCCAGGCAGAGGCTGTCGAATCTGCCGCGTCTGCCGATAACCCGGACAGGTCCGGGACCAGTGCCAGCTTGCAGCGCTGGTTAAATAAAAATGTTGATAACCATCCTGCGGTGCTGGCGGCGCAGTCAGCGGTTGATTCCGCCAGGTTTCAGTTGATCGCTGCAGATAAAGCGCTCTATAACCCGGAGCTGGAGATCGATGCCGAAACCGCAGAAACGGATTCTGCATCCATAGGCATAAGCCAGACCATCGACTGGGGAGATACCCGCGGTGCCAGGACATCCATGGCGGGCTCCCGTCGTACTGCGGCACGGTTTGCTTTCGAAGCGACACGCCGGGGCATCGCTGCTGAATTTCTCAGCGGTCTTTCCGATTATCACACGAGTTCTGCATTAAGAGCACTGGCCGTTCGGGGTAATACTCTGATGCAGCGTTCAGCCAGGCTGGCGAAAGATCGATTTGATGCCGGTGATCTGGGTAAGGTCGAAGTTGACCTTGCCAATCTGTCGTATGCGCAGGCACGTTTTAAGCTTGCTGATGCTATCTCACGGCAGGCTCGTGCTACGCAGAGTCTGATCGCGTTGACCGGACAGGCTGATACGAACTGGCCGGAGCTGCTGTCTGTTTTCCCCGACCCAAAATCACAACCCCAGGAAATTGACAGTACGGTTCAACAGTTACCGCAGATGCGTGAGATAACCTCAAGAGTGAAGGCTGCTCAGGCGAATGTAAAAGTTCAGTCTGGTCAGGGTTCGGCTAATCCCACTATTGCTTTTCGTGCGGGCAGGGAGGAGCAGGATAATTTATTTGGTCTGACTTTATCTATCCCGCTACAGGTAAGAAATAATTTCAGAGCTGAAGTCGATGCAGCCAATGCCGAGATGATACAGGCTGAGCGTGAATCGATGGATGCGTATCGAAAACTTAAAAGTCGACTTGAGATCGCTGTTGTTTCCTACGCTTTAAGCAGAGAGGCATGGCTGTCCTGGCAGCAATCGGGTGCTGATACATTGAATGAACAGATCACGCTGCTGGAGCGTCTCTGGAAAGCAGGTGAACTCAATACCACCGATTACCTTATACAACTGACACAGGCACTGGAAACCAAAGCCAGTGCGATCGAGCAACGTGGCCGTATGTGGACTGACTGGAGCGAGTGGTTGATCGCTTCAGGAAAAATTGAGCACTGGCTCTACAGCACATCGGCAAACAATACGAGAACAAAATAATGAACATCAATTTAAAAAATCTGGATATATTAAAAATAGTGATACTCGCTATCTCTCTTTCTACATCGAATGTTATCTACGCCTCTGGCGGGCATGAAGAAGGAGGCCACGAAGAGGGTGGACATGAAGAAGGTGGTCACGAAGAAGAGCAATCGGTGAAGCTTTCAGCAAAACAACTGGAGACTGCCGGCATCGTTGTCGAAGAGTTACAACCACAGCGTGTCTCTGATGTGATCAGTGCCCCGGGTGAGATCATGTTAAATGAATATAGAACGACTTCAGTAACGCCACGTATCTCTTCGCAGGTAGTCAAACGCCATGCAAAATTAGGTGATGCTATATCAAAAGGTCAGCCTCTGGTGACCCTGTCCAGTGTGGAGATGGCGACAGCTCAGGGTGAGTTGCTGGTCTCTGGTCGTGAATGGCAGCGGGTCAAAAAACTCGGCAGGAAAGTGGTATCCGCGCAACGTTATACCGAAGCGCGCGTCGCACACCAGCAGGCAAAAGCGCGTGTGATCGCTTTTGGTATGACGGTGAAACAGGTGAATTCCTTTCTTGAGAAAGGTGATGCGTCAAAAGCGAACGGAACGTT
>DROB01000071.1 GCA_011321985.1 Gammaproteobacteria bacterium
CGTGGATCGACATTTAGCAGTTTAGAATGTCCTGTTTCCGCGTTGTGGAATTTCATAATGGCCCTGCTATTGCGTGCATCCCACGCTTTGAAACAGAACATTCTAAACCACAATCTGTCAGGCCTGTACTTGTTCAGAAGTTTCCTAAAATTTCTTTTTTTCCAACTCTATCAGCCTGAACCAGCCTTTTGCAAGCGCAGGTTCATCACGGATAAGCTCCAGCTGGGGACAGGTTTTTAAAACATGTTCAAAAACTACATCAGTCCGTGTGGCTATATGCTGCAGGAAGAGGCTGAGTAGACGGCGGGCTAATGCCAGCTGACCAGGTTTGATAAACTTATCGAAGATATAAATCTTGCCGCCTGGTTTTAATACCCGACAGGCTTCCTGTAGTGCCAGTTCAGGTCTGGGGACCACGGCGAGGATCAGGTGCATAATGATGTGATCAAAGTGGTTGTCTTTAAACGGCAGGGCCTGACTGTCGGCAATCTGAAGATCTATATTGAGTGACTTATTTGCAGGATCACGTGCACGATTTTCAGCGCGCGCCAACATTGCTGGCGTGATGTCAGTACCCGTATAGATAGCATCACCCGGTAGATGGGGTATGTCCAGGCCGCTGCCGATGCCGTTGATGAGGATTTTTTTATCTTTACTGTCTGTTACACGTGCAAGGCTTTTTATGCGGCAAGCATCAAGTGGCCCTGTTACTATCGTATCGTAAACAGGGGCTAACAAGGTGTAGCTGTGTCTTAAAGCCATGGTTGCTGAGGGGTGTCCGGTCGTTTCTAATGGAGAGTATTGGGTGCGCTCAATTGAAACGCCGGGATATTTGCGTCAAATTTTTCACCCGTGCCGGAAACCATCTGGTAGCTTCCATGCATCGTTCCAAAAGGTGTATTCATGAATGTTCCAGATGTATATTGAAAGCCTTCGCCCGGTTGAAGAAGTGGTTGTTCACCGATGACACCATCACCTCTGACTTCCTGGATCTGACCATCACCATCGGTAATCACCCAGTGACGGGTGAGCAGTTTTGCAGGCATAGAACCGTTGTTTCTGATGGTTACGGTATAAGAAAAAACATAATGATTATTCGATGGATCAGATTGCTCGGCAATATAAGCGGGTTGAACTTTAACTTCAATTTTATTCATAGCGGTCTCCCCCATGCGAAATTAACTGTTTAATCGTTGCTTCCTTGACGGAACCAGTTGAGATCATTATAGCATCTGTTCGATCGAGGATTTACGCAACCGATAAGTGGTGATTCTTTAGAGGGGGTAAGTCATTTTCTAACCAATTGTTTTGTATAGATTTATATACTCATTGACAGACAGTTCTTCTGCGCGCTGCGATGGCAGGAGCCCGGCCTGTTCGATCTGTTCTACCGTGCAGAAATTTTTAAGTGTGTTTTTTAGTGTTTTGCGTCGTTGTGAAAAAGCCTGTCGTACCAGTTTTTCATATTGCGAAAAATCTTTGACCTGTTCTTCGAACCGAGTGCCAGGTCGTAGCTGCAGGACGGCTGAGTTGACTTTAGGTGCCGGTTCAAAAGCATAAGGAGGAACATCAAAGAGAGACTGCGTGGCGCAGAAGGTCTGTATCATGACACTCAGGCGGCCGTAATGCTTATTGCCGGGTTCTGATACGATCCGATCCACCACTTCTTTCTGCAACATGAAGTGCATGTCCTGAATGAGATGACGTGATCTCAGCAGATAGAACAACACCGGTGTAGATATGTTGTAAGGTAAATTTCCAACGATGCGTAATTTTTTTTCTGACGATGTCTGCTGCTGGGAATGAAAAGTGGGAAAATCAAATTTGAGAACGTCGTTCTCATTAACGATGAGCTTGTTTTTGTTTTGCGGGTCTGAGATCGTACAGTTTCTGATAAGCTTCGGGATGATGTCGCGATCCAGCTCAATCACGTTGAGTTTATCGAGTCGGGACAGCAGGAGATTTGTTATCGCACCGAGGCCAGGACCTATCTCTATCATTATGTCGTCGGACTGTGGCTGGATACTGTCAACGATAAGATTGATGATCGATTTGTCTACCAGAAAATTTTGGCCAAATCTTTTTTTAGCGTAATGCTGCATGTCAAAGAGAAGTTAAAAGTTTTAAGTCGAAAGTTACAAAAATAAAATTCTGGAAAAAAACACGTTTATCGTCACACACAAAATTCCGTCGCCATTC
>DROB01000072.1 GCA_011321985.1 Gammaproteobacteria bacterium
AACATAACATCTACTGGATTGAGGAAAAAAAGGGAAGGTGAGAGACTGAGGATAGGGTATATATCAGCTGATTTCTGCATGCATCCAGTCGGTTTTTTTATCGAGCCACTATTGGCCTGTCACGATAAGGCGAAAGTGGAGGTTTTTTGTTATGCCAATATGCGTGAGTCGCAGGCTGATGAAATAACCCACCGTTTGTGTGCGGTGTCCGATCATTGGCGGTTTATCGGAGAGAGAAATGATGTCGAACTTGTAAAGATAATACAGCAGGACGAGATCGATGTTCTGGTTGACCTTGCTGGACACACAAGAGGAAACAGATTGAAGGTATTTACCTATCGCCCGGCTCCCGTACAGGCCATGTACCTGGGATACTGTGCATCCAGTGGCCTGCAGGCGATGGACTACTGGATTACTGATGATATCCTGCACCCGCCGGATACACCTGAACTTTCGACTGAACAGATTGTGAGGTTACCGCGTTGCTCATTTTGTTACCAACCACCGCTCAATGTAGCGATTAAGGATTCACTGGGTCGTGATACAGATACCGTCGTATTTGCGTCGTATAGTAACCTGTCGAAGCTGTTGCCTGATGTAATAGCAACCTGGTCGAAAATACTTACAGCAGTGGGAGGAAGTCGGTTGATGATTATGGATAAATATATGGCGGATGAGGCTACTCGTAAAGTACTACTTGATCAGTTCAGAGATAATGGTATCAGTGCTGACCGTCTCATGATAAAAGGTAATCTACCTTATGCTGATTATTATTCGAGCTATTCGGATGTCGATATTGTGCTCGACCCTTTCCCTCGTACAGGTGGGACAACAACAGCGGATGCCCTATGGATGGGGGTACCAGTAATTACTCTTGCCGGGCAGCGTTATGTGGAGCGTATTAGTGCAGCCAAATTGTGCACTCTCGGCCTTGAAGAACTTGTGGCTGATAATGAAGATCAATATATCAGTATTGCGGTGAAGCTTTCTGATGATGAAGACTATCGGATGCGACTGCGCAAGAGTTTGAGGGATCGTATGAGAGAATCGCAACTTTGCGATGGCAAAGGACTTGCCGAGGCGATGGAAGCAGCGTACAGAAAAATGGTTGACTGTCTATAGTCAGAGTAGTATCAGCTCAAATATGGACTGACTGTTACTGTGCAAAATTGATATGTAATCTGTGCCAGGTGCGGCATCACGGTTTACAAACCGCTCCTACAGGCTCCCCTCACTTGTAGGAGAGGAATTCATACCGCGAACAGAGGTTAAATCAAACGCACGAATCGTCTATTTTAAACCAGACCAGAAGATCCGTTAATGACCGATAGCCGCTATTTGGATGAGAACGGTTTTAGTTACTGTGATTTTTTATCATCCTTTTGTTTTACCGGATTAATCTGTACCAGCATGCCGACCAGCGGGTGGTCGATATAGTGTAATTCTTTACTGCGCATCCGACGATGGTTCTTTAACGGATAGACATCGTGTCTTATCCCGGTGTTATCCTGCAGCTCGTCAGTAACCGGAACGACTGAATCTCGATGGTATTGCAGGTCGGTGTAGAGATGTAGATATCTCGCCAGTACCAGTTTGAATCTGCCGGTCAGAGTGTTTTTTGATTTACTTTTGTGGGCATTTTTCAGATCATTGATATCGATCTCAAAGGCCTTGTTTTTGTCCAGACCGGGCTGTCGCCATGCACCATAAAACAACACTTTGTATTCTGATGAAGCATTCATTCTTTTGTATTTAGCCTTGAGTATCGAAGGTTTTATCGATTTGAAATTTGTCGGATCATGTTGCCTGGCATCAACGTCTTCCCCGGTTTTTTCGATAATGCCTCCGTCGTTCTGTGGCTGCGGCTGATCCCAGGTCTGGCTGCTCATATAACGGGCATGGGCATCTTCGAACAGGATGACTTCTACATCGTATTCTTTCAGATCAGGAGGGGTTCCTGCTTCTTCAGCCAGGGCGCTGCTGATACTCAGAAATAAGAGCAGTATGGTCGTTAATATTTTCATTGTTCTGTTGATTAATCCTGCGGTCATCCAGCATGCTATCCTACTGTTTTTCTGATGGCTAGTGAAGGGCATTGTTTCGGGCATTATTTCGGATACATGCGGTATTTTGTCTGCTGAAGTCAGAGGTGACTCGCCTGTGATCACACGAGGATTAAATAACATAATATTGCAATGATACCGGCACCGACGATATTTAATACGAAGCCTTCTCTGGCCATTTCTTTTGTCGTAAAAAAACCACTGGCAAAAACGATGCTATTGGGGGCTGTTGCTACGGGCATCATAAAGGCGCAGCTGGCGCTGATCGTTGCAGGTATCATCAGTAATTTAGGATCTATTCCAGAGCCCATTGCGGTGGCGGCTAATACTGGCATCAATAGAACCGTGCTAGCTGTATTGCTGGTGGTTTCAGTTAAGAAAGTTACGCCCAGGCAGATAGCAAATATCATCAACCAGACTGGCAGGGTGGACAGATCCGATAAGTGCTCGGCAAGTACCGCACTTAAACCTGAAACACCAAAGGCTTTGGCAAGGCAGATGCCTCCGCCGAATAATAAAAGAATCCCCCAGGGAATGGTAACAGCGGTTTCCCAGTCGAGCAGTTTTTCATGTTTGCGGCCCTGGTTCTCATGACCTGCGGGTGTGATGAACATGATGATGACGGCGATCAGGGCGACGGAAGCATCGTTGGCGGCGGGCAGATCGAACCAGTGGCTCCAGCCACCAAACGGTTCTTTACGGGTGATCCATGCGACTGCGGTTATAGCAAATATGGTCATCACACGTTTTTCTATGTTGCTCCATCTACCGACATCCGGCATGTTGAAACCACCGGTGTAGCTCAGTTTTCGTGTCACCCATAACCAGGTCACGGGTATCATGATAATCACCACCGGTATGCCCCATGTCATCCACTGGCTGAAGCCGATATTTTTACCAAACTGTTGTTCATAGATCTGCATGAATACCAGATTGGGTGGTGTACCGATGGGTGTGCCTATACCACCGATACTGGCGGCGTAAGCGATGCTTAACATCAATGGAACAGCGAGATGTTTATCTTTTGCCTGACCTGCAACGGCAAGGGCGACAGGTAATAACATCAGGGTCGTGGCGGTATTGGATATCCACATGCTCAATGTGGCGGCGGTAACCATAAAACCGAGCACCAGTTGTTTGCTGCTCCTGTTACCGAACAGGTTGACCATGAACAGGGCGAGTCGCAGGTGTGCACCACTGCGTTCCATGGATTTGGACAGGATGAAACCACCCAGTAATAACAGGATGAGCGGACTGCCATAGGACTGTCCGATCTGGTTAGTGGTGAGCACGCCGCTCAACTGGAACAGGGACAGAGGTAACAGCGATGTCACGGGAATGGGTACCGGTTCAAATACCCACCAGATAACACACAGGATGGCTACCGCTGCGGTGATGGCGAGTGCGGTACTGTCTGCTGCAGAGCTGTTGCTTACGATTAAAGCGTATGCCAGCAGGGCAGATAACGGGCCGGTGACTAAAGCGACTGTCTTTGTGTTCATCGCTGGTTCACAGAGGCCAGAGTTCGAAGCCCAGCAAGGTGAACTGTATGGTCAGTAAGATACAGACCACGGTCGTCATGAAATAAAGCGGGTTATCTGTGAACTTGAATCTGGTCATCTTGAGTTGCTTCAATCCGATGAACATACCGGCAAGGGCTAAGAAAAAACCACATTCATTGATGATGAGCAAGGTTAATAATGGCAGGGCGGTAATACCCTGAGCGTCTGTCTCGCTGCCTTTTGTTACCAGCAGCAGAAGGAAGAGACCCAGGGCCAGGGCGAGGTAGGGGAAACTGTGTGTTTTCATCGCTATGCTTTCTCACTGGTTGATGATGTTTTATCTCAGCTTCCGGTTCTGATAAACCGTGCAAATGAACCAACATCTGGCTATTTCGTCTATACCTATTATATAGAGTATTAACGTAAGGAGGTTCTGATCAATCCGTGAAACCGTATCTTGCGTCCGGTATTATCCAGGTTACGCGTTGAGAGACTTCGTTATAGTCTGCTATTGTGTGTATTTCTCGTCCTGGATCTGAATAATACAGGATACAACCGGCTTCATTCAGAATTAATCAGCGGCCCCATAATAAAAATAATGGTTGCACAGGACTAATCTAACCATGAGCGACGACAAGAAATGTACCGACCAGGTCTGCAAAGATCAGGATGCACTGAATTATCATCAGTTTCCGATGCCCGGAAAATTACAGATCTGCGCGACCAAGCCGTTAGCGACGCAGAATGACCTGTCGCTGGCATATTCCCCCGGTGTTGCTGTCGCCTGTACCGAGATAAAAGCAGACCCCGATAAAGCGGCCGATTACACGATACGGTCAAATCTCGTCGGTGTTATCACCAATGGCAGTGCGGTGTTGGGTCTGGGTGACATCGGGCCGCTGGCAGCGAAGCCGGTGATGGAAGGTAAAGCGGTTTTATTCAAACGATTCTCTAATATCGATGTGTTCGATATCGAGATCAATCAGCCGGATGTCGATAAATTTGTCGATACGGTGGTTGCACTGGAACCGACTTTTGGCGGTATCAATCTCGAAGATATCAAAGCCCCGGAATGTTTTGATATAGAACGACGTTTGCGTGAACGCATGAATATCCCCGTGTTCCATGATGATCAGCATGGCACTGCGATCATCGTCACCGCTGCAATTCTCAGTGGCTTAAAAGTGGTAGGTAAAAAGATCGAAGATATCCGACTGGTAACGTCGGGTGCCGGCGCGGCAGCATTAGCCTGTCTGAATCAGCTGGTCAGTGCAGGGCTGCCACGTGAGAATATCATCGTGACCGATATCCTGGGTGTGGCTTACAAAGGCCGTAAAGAACAGATGGATGAATGGAAATCGGTCTATGCATCGGATACCGAAGCTCGAACGCTGCGCGAAGCACTGGATGATGCCGATGTGTTCCTGGGTTTGTCTGCCCCCGA
>DROB01000073.1 GCA_011321985.1 Gammaproteobacteria bacterium
CTCATGTCTACGCTCGGCATCGGTCTCGGTTCCGCTGCGGGTGCTGCTATCAACCAGATCGTGGAAAGAGAGAGTGATGCACGCATGGCCAGGACAGAAAATCGTCCGCTACCACAGGGGCGTGTCAGCCAGCAGAATGCTTTTATTTTTGCCATGCTGATGGCAGCGGCTTCTGTTTTCGTTTTAACGGCATGGATTAATGTGTTGACCGCAGTGCTCACATTTGCCAGCATGATCGGCTATGCCGTGATCTATACCATGTATCTGAAAAAGGCGACACCACAAAATATCGTTATCGGCGGTCTGGCTGGTGCGACCCCTCCTCTGCTTGGCTGGACATCGGTAACGGACAGTATTGATCCACATGGCCTGCTGCTGGTGCTGATAATCTATACCTGGACCCCACCCCACTTCTGGGCATTGGCGATACATCGTCGTGATGACTACGCCAAAGTCAATCTGCCGATGTTACCGGTAACACACGGTATCGAATTCACCAAATATTCTATACTGGGCTATACCGTTTTGATGTTCATGGTTACCCTGTTGCCGTACCTGACCTATATGCGTGGTGAAATTTATCTGGTCTCGGCGGTATTGCTGGGCCTGTATTTCTTTTATAAGGTATTTTTACTGATGTTTAGTTCTCGTGAAAATGCGGCTATTTCGACATTTGTCTATTCGATAAACTATCTGATGTTATTATTTATTGCGATGGTGGTCGATCATTACTATGCTGCTGACGTTAGCCAGATATTATGTGATACCCTGCAGTTCAAGTGTTTCTAACCTGTCATTAACTTACGTTTCGATATCTCATGTCTATAAAAACAAAAGCTCTTATTGGCCTCGCTGCTGTCGTAGCGATGTCGGGCGGGTTCTGGTTGTCTCAGATACAACAGAGCAGTATCGAAACAGATACACACGATGCGAGGCAGAAAGCACTCGCTGATGCCAGGAGAAACTTTTCACCGATCCAGGGTAGTATCCTCTCCCCTGCTCGTAAAATTTCGGTACCTGTATTAAACAGAGATGATGGCACTGACTTTACCATCGAGGACCTGAAAGGAAAGTGGCACCTGATTTTTTTTGGTTATACGCATTGCCCTGATGTGTGCCCGGTTACCCTGGGTGCAGTTGCCCAGGCGAAGAAGATGGCAGCCGTGGATGAACAGACATTCCCGGAGGTGGTTTTTATCTCTGTCGATCCTGAACGAGATAAAGTAGAGATGTTAGCTGAATATGTCCAGTATTTCGATAAGGACTTCATCGGTGTGACAGGTGATGAAAAAATGATTCAGGCACTTACCCTGCAGATGAGCGTGGTGTATATGAAGATGCCGGTAGAAGAAGGTGCCAGTGGATACATCGTTGATCATAGTGCGGCCCTGCTGCTGCTAGACCCCGAAGGTCGACTTGTTGCTTTCCTCAATCCACCCCATGATCCGGCGACGATCCTGAAAGATTTTCAGACGGTGGTGGATCAGTACCAGTGATTTTTACGTCTGAGCCAGATTAAGATAGCTCTGCTTATAGCTATGTTATCTCGGATGAAGACATGACGCTGGCATCCGGTTAGATCTGCCAGGCGCGGCATCGTGGTCTATGAACGGCTCCTGCGATGAAGAAGGTTTTTCAGACAGTGCTTAGTCGGACCTGCCCCGCAGTTTGAAAATCGTCCCTGTGGGTATAGAGAGAAATGTTATTTGTATGACTCGGTTTCGATCAATGCTGGTATGACTTTTCCGCTCATCAGAACGATATAGACCTGAAATTTTGTGTTATTGCTGGCATCACTTTTGATCTTGACCAGATAGTGCCAGTAATCTGCATGGCGATCTATCTTACGTAGTTCTATCTCGCTGACAGCATTCGCTATCAGGACATCATGACTCGCTGCATACTGATCCTGAATAGCCTGGATGGCACTTTTTATAGATAGCGGCGGCGCTTCTTTCAACGGTTGCCAGAGAGGGTAATCTTTGAGATCACTTTCGTTTATAAAAGCGACTAATTTAACATCATCAAATTGTTCGATAATCTCTATCGACGGCTGGAATGCCTGGGCGTTACCGCAAAGCAGAGTCAGGAGCAGGATTAACCATTTGTTGTTCATTCGATATTTCTCTGTTTGCAAGGTTTATATGGATATGTTCGATAACACCTAGGGCGCATCATCGACCAGTTCTTCTTTGGCGACGACCAGGAAGTCCTGTTTGTGAATATTCATCATCATCAGGGTGCTGCTGGCGATGTAGATCGATGAATAGGTTCCGATGACAACACCCACGATTAACGCGATGGCGAAGCCATGGATGATCTCACCACCAAAAAAGAACAATGCGAGCAGTACCAGTAGTGTCGTTAGCGATGTTACCAGAGTACGTGACAGGGTCTGGTTGATGGAGATATTCAATATATCTTCGGCAGTGGTCTTACGTATGTTCCTGAATGTCTCACGGATGCGGTCAAGAACGACGACGGTATCATTAAGCGAATAACCTATCACCGCCAGTATCGCCGCCAGTACGGTCAGGTCAAACTCGATCTGCAGCAGGGAGAAGAGACCGACGGTGATGATGACATCATGCACCAGGGCCAGGATTGCTCCGACCGCTGATTTGAGTTGAAAACGTAAACTGATGTAGATCAGGATGCCGCCCAGCGCGACCAGTAGTGCAATACCACCATCATCACGTAATTCATCACCTACCTGTGGGCCAACGAATTCGACACGGCGCATGTTGACCTCTTTGTCGGAAGTGGTCGTCAGCACCTCTAGAATATTATCACCGATGGTCGCCTTATTGATATCATCACGAGGAGCGATGCGAACGATGATATCTTTCGATGAGCCAAAGTTCTGTACCTGTGCGTCTTTAAATTTGGCCGTGGTCAATGCCATCCTTACCGCATCGAGATCGACATCATCCTGATAGCCCGCTTCGATCAGGTAACCGCCAGTAAAATCGATACCGAGATTCAGTCCTCTGGTCGCCAGACTGCCGATAGAGATGAGGATCAATATAGCTGAGAAAACGATGGCCAGTTTTCTCTTGTTCATGAAATTAATCAATGTTTTGTTATTTACTTGTATCTGTGACATGTCACTTACCCGAATGTTTTTGATTTCTGTTAACCGTTAATACTGGTGAATCCTATATGGATATCTTTTTGATGTCGTGATTACCGTACAGCAGGTTTACGATAGCGCGCGTTCCAACGATAGCC
>DROB01000074.1 GCA_011321985.1 Gammaproteobacteria bacterium
CTTTCAGGCTGGAAGTAACCGGGATATTGAGTGAAAGACTTAATTCTGTGACCAGCTCCTGTGCGCCGGATCTGATGCAGCCATAACCCGAGACGATGACGGGTTGTTTGCTGTTTCGGAGTAATTCGATAAAGTGGTCGATCTGCATCGAAGTCTGCGTGTTATTTGATGCATTATTTCCCGGTGGTATTTTTCTGTCATGGGTAAAAATATTATCGAGTATATCCAGCTCTACCATTTCCTTCTGGACATTAAACGGCAGACTGAGTAATACCGGGCCTGAGTTATTAGACAGCAGGATTTTAGAGGTCTGGTTGAGTACGTTTTCCAGATAATCAGTTCGTTCGATAACTCGGCTATAGCGGGTGATGCTTTCGAATAGAGCGCACTGGTTGATGCTTCCGCCTTCACCTGAACTCTCCTGCAGACCACCTTTGCCAAAAATATAGGTAGGGGTTTCGCCGGTGATTATCAGAATGGCCTGCTTGTCGGCGTAAGCATTGGCAATGCCTGTGACCAGATTGGTCGCGCCCGGGCCTGCTGTCGTGATACAGGCACCAATTTTCCCCGATGCCCGGTTATAACCACAGGCCATAAAGGCGGCCCCCTGTTCATGTTTGGCGAGTACGGACTGGATAGATGAGTCGTACAGGCTGTCATAAACGGGCAATATGTGTGCTCCCGGCATGCCAAAAATGGTATCAATGCCCAGGCGCTCCATATATTTAACAATTAGTTCACTTACTTGAACTTTCATATAAATGGTGCATATTCATATGCTTAGCTGAAATATTGTTTGCCTGCCTGCGTTATTTTCATCCATTTTTACGACTATTTTGCCGAACGGCGAATATTACCACTAGATTGGCTGACTATCTCCCTAAGATTGAAGGGTATCTTGATCAATTTACGGCTCGTGTTTTAACCACGGGGTAGATAAAGAGGTTTTCAGGTCGGGCAGGAAGCACGGTTTGGTAAGAGTCGGCAGGTAAAAGAGAAGGGCCTGTGAATGTAAATGCCCTGTTTTGACAGGTAAAGTCCTCTTCCTGTTAATCAAATTGCCGGATGACACCGGTCACTACGCCCAGAACTTCTACTTCTTCATTTTTGAGGAGGATCGCTTCCATTTCAGGATTGGCTGGCTGCAAGCGTATACCATCTGATTCTATGTAAAACTTTTTAAGTGTGACCTGTTCATCGTTGATCAGCGCAACCACTGACTGACCATTTTCCGCAGATTGTCGTCTTTCAATAATGACGATATCACCATCCTGTATATTGTCGTCGATCATGGAATGGCCGGTTACTCTCAGTGCATAGGTATCTTTACGTGCCATATGTCTGGGTACCTTTATCTCTTCACTGTCTTCGACGCGTTCGATAGGTTTACCGGCTGTAATTTTCCCCAGTAGTGGAATGCTTATCATATCGGATAATGCAGAATCCAGTGTTTCATCGATGGTATCGAAGTTAGCAGGTAATACTGGACGGCGATTTTTAGGTAGTAACAGAGAGATATTATTCATTGTTTTTTATCATTTGTCAGAAGGTTCTGCATAAAAGCATAGCCTACATCGGGTGAAAGGTATACTTGTAAATTGTTTATTACAGATTTATATTGTCGTGTCGAAGAGTCATTTCTAATATAACGAGGTGTGTGATGATCCTATCTTCTCTTAATCCCGATGCAGGCCGGTTTATTCTCAGGGTGAGTGTGGGAGGACTGATGTTGTTTCACGGTGTGGCAAAGGTCATGCATCCGGGGTCGCTGGATTTTATCAGTGGTATGCTGATCAGTAATAACCTGCCCGAATTACTGGCTTACGGTGTTTTTATCGGTGAGGTGCTGGCACCGCTCATGGTCATCGTCGGTTATCGGGCAAGGGCAGGTGGCCTGATCATGGCAATCAATATGTTGTTCGCATTGTTTCTGGCACATAGCGGAGATTTTTTTAGTCTGACGCAGCATGGGGGCTGGGCGGTGGAGCTGCAGATGTTTTATTTGTTATCAGCGGTGTCAGTAATTTTTCTGGGAAGTGGTATCTATGCTTTTAAGCCGGACTGATGACAGCATCAACCGAGATGCAGCTCTTCCATGAGATAACAGACACAATCCTGCCGTATGGCCTGTTCCTGAGTGGTATACATAGCTAAGGTCGTCGATTTTTTAAACAGTAGTTCATCGTCTCTGACCTCGATATACTCATCAGTGATATCTTCATGGCTTTCACTGTTGACGATAACGGATTTTTCTTTCGAGCTGTTGATGAGGGCAAATCGGGTGCCTGCCTGTATCTGATGAAAATTTTTCTCTTCCAGTTTTGGGTTCAGGCTGATATCCCTGTCTTTCTCGCCGATACTTATGGCTTTAGGAATCGTTACACGTGCGATGGTATGATAGAGCATCAGGTTGTCGCTGTTATGTGATGACAGGCTCTCCATCTGCAAGATTTCATTCAGGTATGCCAGGGCATGGTCTTCTCCTGATCTGTCATCCGCCTGACCACATTCCAGTACGACAGAAGGACAGAAATCAGAAAAAGCCGATGATTGCACCCCTTTGGGATCGGTGAAGTAAACAGCGATATCACTAAATTTTGATGCCAGCACCAGACCGTGTGGATTGAGTATATTGATACAGCCATAGTGTGGGTTTTTCCCCGTATTATTGTGTATATCAATACTGGCGAAAGGTTTTTTCTTAGACATGATACGGGTGATGGTTCGCATCATGTCCTGTTCGGCAGAATCGTTATGGTGTGTGCCCGGCCATATCCGATTATAATCATCCTGTATATCCAGGTGCCGTTTTTTCTCTTTTGCAGCCGATACGTTAGCGATAAAAATAGAGACAGATCGTGGCAATGTCTCATCCTGGTATTTTTGTAACAGGCGCTGGATAGCATAAAACCCGGTGGTCTCATTGCCGTGTAATAAAGTGCAGATAAATAATGGTTTCGGATCGATACCGCTAAGATGAAAAAGTGTCGGTGCCCCCAGGATATCAAGCAGCTCTTCAGCTTTTGCACTGAGTAAGCTCTCGGGTATATGGCTCATTTCATTTAACATGTTATCGACTTCTAAATTATTCTAACGGCTGGTTTCAAAATCCCACTCATGGACCGGTTGGCCTGATATCTGATTACTCAGATAGTTTAAAGTGAGCTGAGTTCGATCGCCTTGATGTGTGTTAAGAAAGTTTATCTGCCACTGGCTCCCGGTTCTGTTCTTCTCCACACGCCGCTGGATTATGGAGAGGTAACGCTGGCTGTCCTGTTGCGAGATGCCAAGTTTATAGAGGCCTGTCTCTGCTTCTACAAGTAACTGGTCTAAAATAATCTTTTTCAGGGTATGAGTATTTTTGCTGAGCCAGTGTGTCTTATGTTTCAGGCCGATCTGTGCGGCGCGATAAAAATTATCTTTTGCTGCGGTGAATAGCATGGCATGTTCAGGAGGTTCTTCGACTGTCGCATAGTAATGTACCAGACCATAATAGAAAGCGATATTGGCGATATTGTCGATGGTGGTAGGCGCACTCGCGCATACCCTGTGTTCTATCCGCAGATGCGGTGTACCATCATCATCAAAACCGATCA
>DROB01000075.1 GCA_011321985.1 Gammaproteobacteria bacterium
ACAACCGGTCAGCAACCTGTCTCGTCGCACCAAGGCAATCTGGAACATACTCAACCAGGAAAAAAAACGCAGTAATGTTATTGCCTGGTGGCCCAGCTCACCTGTAGAACCCATTAATGGTGTGATGGTTTCTAACCATTACCAGAGCGTAGTCGCCCCGTTAGACGAACCCTGGCCAATGCCAGATGGTACCGTACACCCTGGCACACTCGCCGACCAGTTCGCCGAGGCACGGTTTCATCCACAGGAACTCATGGCGGATGCGGTGCAGGCCTTTGTTCCTGATGCCCATAAGATCGATCAGGATAAAGACAAAAGACTGGTATCAGTGATGAAGATTCTCGCCGAATGCACCTCGGTACACTCGGCAACGACACTGGCGATGGATCAGGGCGACTGGGATCTAACCGCTGTTTATCATGATGCCATCGATCACTTTTGCCATGGTTTTATGAAGTTCCACCCTCCCCGGCGCAAGCACATACACGAAGAAGATTATGAGCTCTATAAAGGCGTGATTGACGCAGCCTACTGCTATCACGATATGATGCTGGGCGGCCTCCTTCAGAAAGCCGGTGAAGATACCACCGTAATCATCGTTTCCGATCATGGTTTTCATCCTGATCATAATCGTCCTGTAGAAATTCCAACGCAACCTGCTGGCCCGGCAATAGAACATCGTGACTTCGGTATCTTTGTTGCCGCGGGTCCCGGCATCAAGCATGATGAGATCATTCACGGTGCCAGTCAGCTGGATGTGACACCGACCATCCTGAGTCTGTTCGATCTACCGATCGGAAACGACATGGACGGTAGAGTCCTCAGCGAAATCTATCAGCAGGAAAAACCCATCAGCTACATCAACTCCTGGGATGAAGTGGCAGGCGACTGTGCCATGTACAGTGCTGAAGAACAGAGTGACCCCATCGCGTCCAAAGAAGCCATCAAACAACTCATCGCACTGGGTTATATCGATGAGATGGGTGGTGACATGCAAAAAAATGTAACCCGTATGGCAAACGAACTGCAGTTTAATCTTGCTATGTCATATATGGATGCCAATATTCATACCGAAGCCGTTCCGATACTGGAAAATCTTTATACAGAGAATCCAGACCAACACCGTTACGGCATACAGTTATCCCTGTGTTACCGTGCACTGGAAGATATCCCTGCTCTAGAGAAACTGGTTGAACGCTTGCACAAACGTCGCATAACACAGTCAGAGAATGCACAGGAAGCATTGAAAAAATTTCAGGCAAAAGAAAATCTACCCGAAGATATCAGCGATGAAAAATTACGCGAGTGGATTAGCTCTTTAAGCGATCATAATAAAAAAGTCTGGAAACGGCTAAAAGTTGAATCCAATATCCCGGTCTTCGACACGGAGTATCTACGCGGCTATGTTGCAGCTGCAAAAGGCAAACATGAAGAAGCCTTAAAACATTTACTCATCGCAGAGAAAGCCCAGTCTATCCGGCCGGGACTACAGATACAGATCGGTGAAACTTATCTCTATCTCAAACAATGGGAAAATGCCGAACGTGCTTTTAATCGTGCATTAAAAATTGAATCAGAAAACCCGCATGCCTATTTAGGCCTTGCCCGCGTTTACCTTTCCAGACGACGCCCTAAACCAGCAGCACAGGCAGCCATCAAAACCATCAGTTTAATCTATGAATACCCGATGGCACACTTTTGTCTGGGGCGCGCTTTGATTCAAATGAAACGCTATCAAGAAGCAGAGACAGCTATATTGATCGCTATCAAACAAAACCCGAATTTCAAACAGGCGCATACTCGTATCGCCCTGTTATATGAACGTCAACTGATGCAGGCTGACAAAGCCAGAGAGCATCGAGCGGTGGCCAAACTGATCAGCAAAGAACAGATACGCCAGAATAAAAATAGAAATGCATTCATAAAAGACCAGAGCAAGACCGTATACCATCCACACCTGAGTCGACGTGGCTCCTATCTCAACAAAAGTAATAAATGTATAAACATCGTTACCGGTTTACCCAGAAGTGGCACATCCATGATGATGCAGATGTTGCAAAAAGGCGGGTTAACACTACTCAGCGATGAACAACGTCAAGCCGACGAGAATAATCCAAGAGGTTATTATGAATACGCCGATGTCATGCGTCTACACACCGATAACAGCTGGATAGGTGAAGGGATTGATCGATGTCTGAAAGTTATCGCACAGCTCATACAGAACCTGCCCGATGAATACGACTACCGGATCGTGTTTATGCAACGTGATATGGATGAAGTTCTGGCCTCACAGAGCACCATGCTGGGTCGTCTGAAATCGGCACAACAATCCGATGATAATAATATTCGAAAAGCATACAACGTACAGCTCAACCAGCTGGATCGATGGATATCAACAAAAAATAATATCGAAATACTGTACGTTGATTACAGCAAAGCGATAGAGAACCCCCGATCCACAGCTGAGGCATTAAACCGGTTTAATAACGGAAAACTGGATGAACAGGCGATGTGTATCGCCGTCGACCCGACGTTATATCGAGAGAGAGCAGACCTCCAGACATCAGAGGACACCTCTACTGATTGATTGCGCCTTATTTTTCTTTACGTCCATTAATGACCGATAGCCAAAAATTTTCCGGCAACAGGCCAGGCACAAAAAAAACAACAGTAAAAAATAGCTGGTAGCACCATTACCAGCATCATCACCGGATGTTTCATCCACTATCGTAATCTCACCCGTATCGACAGTAACCGTATCATTAAGAGTGATTGTTCCTGCCGATAGAAGGTTCACGTTAGGGTCGATAGTTCCAACAGTAAACTGCCCTGTCGAAAAGCCGGTATTTGTCGAAATAGTATTACAGGTATCCAGGGTGTCTATCGTTACCACAGAGATTGTCAGGGTAGCACCTGCATCTTGTATGCTACAGACGGATGAGGTCGGCGCACCGATATCGGCGATAATGTTTAACACGCCGTTTTCATTCGATAATGAACCGGACACGGAAACGATACTCGCATCGAACGTGATATTGATACCCCCCGCCAGCGTTAGTCTGTCGATAACGATACTCCTGCTGCCGCCCGTTGCAGCCAGACTCGCACCACCAGTGGAATTGAACACCATATCGATATAATCAATATTACCCTCTGCACCCAGATC
>DROB01000076.1 GCA_011321985.1 Gammaproteobacteria bacterium
GGGTCTCTATAAATCTTTATGAAGAGTCATACTAAGAAGCGATAACGAGTTTTAATTTCATGAGTTCAACAGTGGTTGTCGTCGATTACGGCATGGGTAATTTACGTTCTGTTTCAAAAGCGCTGGAACACGTGGTGTCTGATGGCCAGCGTGTTATCGTCAGTTCCAGTGCCGACGAGATCGCGGAGGCAGAGCGCATCGTGTTTCCCGGTCAGGGTGCTGCGCGTGACTGCATGGAGCAGCTGAAACAAGGGCAGCTGGATGAGGCCGTGTTACGTGCCGCCACCGACAAACCGTTTCTCGGTATCTGCATGGGTATGCAGGTATTGATGGCGCACAGTGAAGAGAATCAGGGGGTCGAATGCATGGATCTGTATGCCGGGGATGTCCGTGCTTTTGCTGATGAAGCCCTGTCGTCACAGATGCAGGGTCTGAAGATTCCACACATGGGCTGGAATCAGGTGGCACATCGACAGGCGCACCCGCTGTGGCAGGATATATCGGATGGTAGCCGTTTTTATTTTGTGCACAGTTATTATGTCGATCCTGATGATACTGCGTTGACTGCGGGCACCACGGAATACGGTATTGATTTTGTGTCCGTCATCGCCAGAGAAAATGTTTTCGCCGCGCAGTTTCATCCTGAAAAAAGTGCACACGATGGTTTACAATTACTAAAGAATTTTTGCCACTGGAACGGGCAAGTATAAGACTATAACGAGGCTGGATTCGAACATGTTATTAATACCTGCAATAGATTTAAAAGATGGACAATGTGTACGCCTGCGTCAGGGCGATATGGCTGATAGCACCGTATTTTCTGATGACCCGGTCGCCATGGCGGGGCAATGGGTGGAAGCAGGTGCTCGTCGGCTGCATATCGTTGATCTGGATGGCGCTTTCGCTGGCAGACCTAAAAATGCCGATGTGATACATGCGATTGCGGCAGCTTATCCCGATCTGAAAATTCAGCTGGGTGGCGGAATCCGTGATGAAGATACGATCGCGGCTTACCTGGATGCCGGTGTTAACTATCTGATCGTCGGTACTAAAGCAGTGAATGAGCCCCATTTTATCGCCGAAGTCTGCGCAGAATTCCCTACCCATATTATCGTTGGTCTGGATGCTAAAGATGGCAAAGTGGCGGTGGAGGGCTGGTCGAAACTGTCAAAACATGATGTTATCGATATGGCGAAACGTTTTGAAGATGACGGTGTTGAAGCAGTGGTGTACACCGATATTTCCCGCGATGGCATGATGAAAGGAGTGAATGTCGAAGCGACGGTGAAGATGGCGCAGGCGATCAGTGTACCGGTTATTGCGTCTGGAGGGATCACCGACATGGATGATGTCAGGGCTTTGAGTGCAGTGGCGGATGAGGGCATCATGGGTGCGATCACCGGGCGAGCGATCTATGAAGGCACTATCGACCTGAAAGCCGCACAGGCCTGGCTGGACCAGCAGTAAGTTTTCTTTGCGCCTCCGTGGTGGAAGACTTCCGGTTTTTATCTTTTAGAGTAACGAAAAAAATTTAATGTCATTAGCGAAACGAATCATTCCCTGTCTCGATGTTGATAACGGCCGTGTGGTAAAAGGTGTGCAGTTTGTCGATATCCGTGATGCTGGTAACCCGGTCGAGGTCGCGCGTCGTTATGATGAAGAAGGTGCGGACGAGATCACTTTTCTCGATATCACTGCAAGTTCGGATGATCGCGAAACTATCGTGCATGTTGTCGAGGAGGTCGCAAATGAAGTCTTCATCCCGCTGACGGTTGGCGGTGGTATCCGCACGGTCGACGATGTGCGCAGGATGCTGAATGCGGGCGCGGATAAAGTGGCGATCAATACAGCGGCTGTTTTTGATCCTGAATTTGTCCGTGAAG
This sequence comes from Gammaproteobacteria bacterium, assembly GCA_011321985.1. Classification (GTDB taxonomy): domain Bacteria; phylum Pseudomonadota; class Gammaproteobacteria; order SZUA-229; family SZUA-229. The sequence goes on from DROB01000076.1 coordinate 1,884, forward strand.
CATCGGATAAGGTGGGTTCGCAATGCATCGTCGTCGCGATAGATGCAAAAAAAGTGAGCGGTGAAGGGGAGCTTCTGCGTTGGGAGATATTTACCCATGGGGGCAGGAAACCGACCGGCCTGGATGCCATAGCATGGGCGGAAAAAATGGTGGCATTTGGTGCGGGTGAGATATTGCTGACCAGCATGGACAGAGACGGTACCAAAATCGGTTTTGATCTAGCGTTGACGCGAGCGATCTCTGACGCGGTTTCTGTACCGGTCATCGCATCGGGTGGTGTCGGTAACCTGGACCATCTGGCGGATGGTGTGATCGAGGGCCGGGCAGATGCGGTACTGGCCGCCAGTATCTTCCACTTTGCGGAGTACACCATACAGGAAGCCAAGCTGCATATGGCAGGTCGAGGCATCGAGATGCGTATATCGGACAGATATGTCTGACAGGTGAGCATGAACTGGTTAGATGAAATAAACTTTGATGATAATGGCCTGATCCCGGCGATCGCACAGGATGCCAGCAGTGGTAAAATCCTGATGATGGCGTGGATGAACCGTGAATCGTTACAGCTAACAGCAGACAGCAGAGAAGCGGTATACTGGTCTCGCTCCAGAGCAAAACTCTGGCATAAGGGGGAAGAGTCGGGCCATATTCAAAAAGTCATAGATATCCGGTTTGACTGCGATCAAGATGTCATCCTGTTAAAAGTTGAACAGCAGGGTGGAATAGCCTGCCACACCGGGCGTGAGAGTTGTTTCTACCGTCAGTTACAGGGAGAGCAATGGGTGGAGGTCGAGTCGGTTATCAAGGACCCAAAAGACATTTATACCTAAAAAGATTAATGGAAAAAGATGAATAATTCAGAAATACTGGTGCAACTCACGGAAATGCTGGAACAGCGCAAGAGCGCAGCACCGGAATCTTCATATGTGGCAAGCCTGTATGATAAGGGATTAGATGCTATCCTTAAAAAGATAGGTGAAGAGGCCACGGAAACCGTAATGGCAGCCAAAGATGTGGCGCAGGGTGAAAATCGGGAAAAGCTGGTCTATGAGATAGCCGATCTCTGGTTTCATACCATGGTTTTGATGGCTGATCAGGGGTTATCCACTGATGATGTATTAGAAGAGCTGGCGCGTCGCTTTGGCGTATCCGGACATGATGAAAAAGCAGCACGGAAGTGACTGCAAATTAAAAGATAAGAGAGTAAAGATTATGGGTATTAGTGTTTGGCAATTACTGATTTTACTGGCTGTCGTGATTTTGATCTTCGGTACCAAGAAGTTGAAAAATGTCGGTGGTGATCTTGGTTCAGCGATCAAGAGCTTTAAAAGCGCTGTAAAAACAGGCGATGATGAAGGTTCGCAGCAGAACAAGGTCGAGCAGGCTACTGATAATACGGCAAAGTCTGAATCGGTTAAAAAAGAAGATAACGTTTAGCCGGATATAACGTGCATCCTCCTGTTGCTCAGGGGATGTTGTTATATAGGCACAGTATCGTATGTTCGACATTGGTTTCTGGGAAATCCTCCTCATCCTCGTGCTGGCTCTGGTCGTTATCGGACCCGAGCGATTGCCCGGTGCTGCGCGACAGGCCGGTTTTTTTGTCGGTAAAGCACGTCGTTATATCGAAGGTGTGCGTAGCGAAGTGGAATCAGAGCTGGATGTCAGTGAATTTAAACGTATGCTGCATAATCAGGAAGTGCAGATCAATGAATTGCAGCAGCAGATAAAATCCGGCGTTGATGATCTGAAGCCGGATGTATCTGCTTCCGATATCCTGACCGATACACCGTCACATTCTTTTTACGATGAGCCGACGGATGATGGCGACGAAATAGCCGAAGACGAAAAAGAACCCTCCTCAAGTAAATAGATGGCAGAGCAAGAACCGCAACAGGAAGTAGAAGAGCAGGAACAAAGCCTGATGGATCATCTGGTCGAGTTACGTGACCGTCTGTTACATATGGTGCTAGCGATCCTTATCGTTTTTATCGCGCTGTTTGCTTTTTCCGAAGATATCTTTACCATCGCTGCAAAACCCCTGCTGGCCTTGATGCCGGAAGGCACATCGATGATCGCCACCAGTGTAACGGCTCCTTTTTTAGTGCCCTTTAAGCTGGTGCTGTTACTGTCGGTGCTGTTGACCATTCCGTATCTCCTGCATCAGATATGGGCGTTCATCGCACCGGGTTTGTACCGTCATGAAAAGCGCATGGCGACTCCGTTGCTCATCTCCAGTGTGATTCTGTTCTACTGCGGTATCGCTTTTGCGTACTTCGTTATCTTCCCTATCCTGTTCGGGTTTTTCATCGGCATCGCACCGGAAGGGGTAGCAGTGATGACCGACATCGGTCAGTACCTGGATTTTATCATCGCGATTTTCCTGGCTTTTGGCATCGCTTTCGAAGTGCCGGTTGCGACCTTTTTAATCATTGCGGCGGGCGTGACCTCTGTCGAAAAACTGGCAGACAAACGACCCTACATCATCATCGGTGCTTTCGTTGTCGGTATGGTGCTAACACCACCGGATGTCATATCGCAATCATTGTTGGCGATCCCGATCTGGTTATTGTTCGAACTTGGCCTGATCGCGTCACGGATGTTCCTCAAGCAAGACACCGATGAAGACATCATCATGGAGACCGA
>DROB01000077.1 GCA_011321985.1 Gammaproteobacteria bacterium
CGATAACCTTTTCAGAAATATCTGCAGAAACGGCGATCTCAACTTTTACCTTCGGTAAAAAATCAACAACGTATTCCGCACCACGGTATAACTCGGTATGTCCTTTCTGACGACCAAAACCTTTTACTTCGGTTACCGTAATACCTTGTACACCCATCTCAGATAATGCTTCACGCACATCATCAAGTTTGAAAGGTTTAATGATTGCTGTAATCATTTTCATAATAGTCACTCCTCGGAATGTGCCTGCCCTCATCAGCGAGGACAGGCGAAAACCACATGTTTAATGGTTTAGATATTTACGTCAGATCTCTTAAAGTTCGAAATCCATGCTGTAGCTAACGGTGAAACGAACGTTATCATCAGCTGATGCAGCATTACTGCTGATATCATTCTTATCAACAGCAAAAGTAAAACCGTCTTTAGCGATGCTTGCACCGTAATGGATGTAATCGAGATCATTGGAAGAGCTGTCATTATCAAAAGAATAGCTGCCACCGTAGATGCTTATATCACTCTTGCCTGCTGAAAAATCGAGGCTACCGTTAACATAGATATCACCCGTATCAAATTGATTACCCGCATTACCCGAAGCAGCGTCTACAGTGTAAGACACACCAACCGTTACGATACTTGCTGAACCAGATACATATACTTCGGTAAAATTAGCCTGAGGTGTTATAGGATATTGATAAGAAATTACACCCAGGTCATAACCGATGTCGGACACTTCACCGGAAAAACCCGCATAAAGATCCATTTCATAACCTTCACCTGAGTCATTTCCATCACTGTCAGTGAAGTTTACGTTAGAGAGCCAGGTACCTGCGTACAGACCGGACTCATGGCTGTAGTCAAGACCGCCCTGACCGGCTGCCTGATCAGTTGTCTGGGTAACGCCACGCCAGATATAGTTAGATGTAATTGCCGCATTTGCAGAAAGATCCGCACTTGCAACACCACTTGTCAGAACAGCAGCAACCGCAGTTGCCAGAACAATCGTTTTTTTCATGGGATAGACTCCTAATAAATAGTAAAAAATAAAATAGTAAAATAATCAGCTTGTTTAGAACTTAACTCGGCTAATGCAGGTACCGTGCCAGAATACATATTTCTTTTAAAATCAATTTGTTATGTTTTTTCCACCCCATCCTCTCAATAATCCCTCTCGATAAACGCACCATCATTGTGCACAACAAATAACATGGGAACATTTTGGTGCATGCCTGTAACCATTATTTGATTTACAATACCGATGCCTGCGCTCCGACATAGCGACGCGGGGAAAACGAGTCTGGAGATTTTTAAACAATGAACGACACACTTGAGCAACTAAGCAAACGCATCAGCTCACTCATCCCGGGCGACATGAAAGGCGTACAGGATGATATCGAAGACAACGTCAAAAGCCTGCTGCAGTCGACACTGAATAAAATGAACCTGGTCACACGCGAAGAATTCGATGTACAATCGGCGGTATTGCAAAGAACACGGGAAAAACTTGAACAGCTGGAAAAACAGGTAGAAAAACTCAATATAGTCGAATGACCGTTGCCGACGCAAAGCAGACATTAGCTATTAAATTACCTGCAAAGTCTTTAAACTGTGCGATCAAACAAAATTCTCAGGGAAGGGAACCATGCAACTCGCCACACTCTACACACGCGCACTCAACGGTATCAATGCAGCTCTGGTCACAGTCGAAGTCCATCTGTCTAATGGCCTGCCCGCTTTTTCCATCGTCGGGCTACCTGAAGCTGCCGTACGGGAGAGCAAGGATCGGGTACGTGCCGCCATCATCAATTCAAACTTTGAATTCCCCGCGCGAAAGATTACCGTCAATCTTGCACCTGCCGACCTGCCCAAGGATGGTGGTCGATACGATTTACCCATCGCATTAGGTATACTGGCCGCCTCCGGACAGATCGATAAAAGTCGACTGGATCAGTATGAATTTCACGGCGAACTGGCATTATCAGGATTATTGCGTGAGGTGACCGGCAGCCTTCCTGTGGCACTCGCTGCACAGAAAAAAAACAAAAAACTGGTAATGCCGGAAAAAAACGCACGACAGGCGGCATTGATTGAAACAGCTGAGGTCTATGCAGCCAGCAACCTGCTCAGCGTATGCCAGCATCTTCAGGACAGGCTCGCCTTGCCAATCGCCCCTCCTGTCAGTAGCGATAACAATACCCCGCATATCAACACCACGCTCGCTGATATGTCCGATGTCCGTGGTCAGCACCGTACTCGCCGTGCGCTGGAGATCGCCGCTGCTGGTCGCCACAACATGTTAATGATCGGTCCCCCGGGCACCGGCAAGTCCATGCTGGCCAGCCGGTTACCGGGTATCTTGCCACCGATGACCACCCGGCAGGCACTGGAAAGTGCCTCTATTAACTCGATCAGCTTTCAGGGTTTTGATATCCAGCAATGGAAGACTCGCCCTTTTCGCAACCCGCACCACACCGCATCAGGTGTTGCACTGGTAGGTGGCGGATCGAAACCTTCACCAGGTGAGATATCTCTGGCGCATCAGGGCGTGTTGTTTCTTGATGAACTTACCGAGTTCGACCGACACACCCTGGATGTACTGCGTGAACCGATGGAAACCGGCAGCATCTCCATCTCACGTGCAGCACGCCAGGCCGACTTCCCAGCACGTTTCCAGCTCATCGCAGCGATGAACCCCTGCCCGCAGGGATATGCCTGTGATGGAAAAAATCTTTGCCGGTGTACGCCGCAGCAACAACTGAAACATCGAAGCCGGATCTCTGCACCATTTCTCGATCGCATCGACATTCATATCGAAGTTCCGCGCATTGATAAAAAAACACTGAGAGACACCACCAGCGGGGAATCCAGTGAACAGATACGACAACGCGTTTACCGTGCCAGCAACATACAGCTTAAACGTGGCCCGCGATCTAACGCAGAATTGACGGTAAATGAAATAGATTCATTCTGCGTACTACAGGAAAAAGAACAACGATTATTAGAAAAGGCGATGGATAAACTAAAGCTCTCGGCACGTGCATACCACAGGATATTAAAACTGGCACGCACTATCGCTGATATCGAAAACAGTCAGGATATAGGAATAGCTCATCTGACTGAGGCCATCAGCTACCGTAACCTTGATCGGTTCATGAACGACTGACATGTGACAGCTTAAACCTGATCGTACAGACACTGCCAGCATTCGAAACTTCTTTACAACCGAGAGACTACTATCAGCCATTAGCAGACATAGAGAAAAAAGTTTTTTTGCCGCAAAGGGCGTGCCCGAGCGAAGCGAAAAATGTCCCTGGGGTGCGAAGAAAGACTTTTATGTTTTTGTAGGCAGGGCACTGTCCGACAAACCTCGTTGGTTCCCCTGGCACAACGTTGGGCAATGCTCGACCTGCAAAAAAATAAACTTTCATTAACGTTTTTTTCACGTTCTTTGCGACAAACATGTTTTTAAAGCTTTAAAGTCTGCTGTACGCCAGAAACGGTCCTATCGTTTCGTACAGTAACAATCTGTTCAAGTTCGAACGAACACAACTAACAGAATATATCACTCACTAAATTAACCATCGGTCAGAAACCCCCTCCACGTGCTGGCCTCTTGACATTACCGAAACCATAAACAAGGTTGACAAAAACACTCACTTCATCATAATTCTGCAGGGCATCCGTACTTTCTTTGGTACGATATTTCAGATCGATCAGGCCACGCAGCTTCCTGGAGAAATGGTAATTCAAATTCCCACCAATGGAATAAAACTTATCCAGTCGAGCCGTATCCAGCTGCTCAGTCCGGTTGTAATTCACATAAACACCGCCTGACAACAGGGGTGTGACCGGGTAGTTCAACTGAGCGCCAAAATTACGAATGACTCTATCCAGGGGTCTTTCACTGTATGTCAGCTTATGATACCTGGCCGAGATATTAGTACCCAGTGACGCATCTTTACGTGTATAAGCCAGGTTGATGACACTGTTACGTATGACATCGGCCGTGATCTGCACATCTCCGCCTCCTGCCACCGGATTACTCTCGACGCTCGAAGCCGCACTGCTGGTATCGGTTATATCCGTTGATACCCGTGCCTCAAATTTTGAGCGCGAAGACAGATCTGTTAACCAACGCAGAAATCCGGAAAAACCACGTCTCTCATCGCCCCCCTCTCTTCTGACCGTTGTCGAACCGAGACTACCTGAAAAATTTGAGCGCAAACGTTGGCCACTGAAAGTCAGCTTCAGTGTCGTAAACGTGGTGTCTTCGATCGACTGCCCGAGGATATTTTTTTCAGTGTAGTTGATCTTCCGTGTACTCAGGCTCAAACCTAGATTGGTCAGCCGGAACATTTGATATCTCCAGCTTGCTGTCAGGGAGAGCTGCTCATTATCTATCGACAATACTTCATAGTAATACTGACTGAATGTCGGCAGTAAACTAAAATTCTGTCGCGCCGAGACGGGAAACTTAATGTTAGCTCCAGCGGTTAAAACATTACTGTCCTGCAAATTATCGGGGGTACTGGAATTGATCGAAGAAACCGAACGCTGGAGAAAATGATCATTTAAAAACCAGTCCAGACGGTCCTTGAACATCTCCCAGTCTATCCGTGCGTCCAGATTGAGATAGCGCTGATCGGCAAAAGTATCCCGCGTATAATCATTTTTACTCAGTGCTGCAGTAGTGTCGTATCTTAGCGGCCCTTCATTCTCAGAGACACTGGCACCCACGTACCCTACCGCGATCAGATCATCAACCGCTGCTGTATCCGGTGATAATCTGGCATTATCCGTATATTCGACTCCCAGGCCAATGCCAGGTTCAAATTCAACAGTGGCAAACGCCTGATCTACAAACAGTAATCCGATTACCGTTATACACAGGAGATAACTTTGCTGGCGCATGAGCAGATAAAAAGGTTAACCAGAAATGATAGACATCAAAAACTACGCTCGGGTACGCTGATGATGTCTCCGGGCATCAGGGTAACATTGGTCGTCATGTCACCTTCTTCCATGATATCCTTGAGACGAATATCATACGCCGCACTCCCTTTTTTAGTCCGGCGGTGTAATTTTGTGTTATTCGCATCAGCATAAAGATCAACACTGCCTGCCTCGAGGATAGCGTCCAGCACCGTCATGCCCTGATGGTATGGCATCGAGATATTCTGCGTCACCGAACCTGTAACACGTATCCGTGACAGAAAAGCATGGCCCTGAAGGCTGGTCAGAATAACCGTCACATTTGGTGCCTTGACATAACTGGCCAGCTTCGCCTCAATCTTTGCCGCCAGCTCTTCTGGTGTTAGACCCACGGCTCTGACATCACCTATCAGCGGCATAGAGATCTTGCCATCGGGCCGGATAGGCTCGGAGAGCGATAGCTCGGGATTTTTCCAGACATTGATATCGATCTGATCACTCACCGCCATCTTGTAGGATTTGACCAGGACACTCGGACCCGCATTTTTCCAGGCGCTGGCCGCTGGCGGCAAATTGGGTTTTGTGTTCGCGCATCCCGCTATCACTGCAAGCAGTATGGCCACACAACAGGCTTTATAATAATTTTTCATCTTAAATAACAGTCACTATAGAGAGTTGATAATTTTAAAAATCTGCCACACATAGATAGCATCAAACAGATAACCCGAGGATAAACTTCAGGCCGACATACTAACACATGACCGGCTTCTAAATATCTATATGCTGGACACTGATAGTTATAGGCAGATAATGATTAAACGTCAATGGCTGGAGGAAGAAAGATCACTGTTAAACAGAATACAGCGAAACGGCGGGCTACCTGTTTTCACAAGCGGTAGAATACACGCCCAATAAAAAACCCACGCTCACCGAGCGTGGGTTCTTAAACTAACTTTGGTTATTGAAACTTTACTTTCTGCTGCGGCGAGCAAAACCGATTCCAACCAGACCTAAGCCAAGTAATGCAACAATAGCTGGCTCAGGCACGTTGATAGCACTGATGTAAAACTCTTCTGCACTACGTCCGCCATAAGCAACGGTCAACTCATCACCTGCAACAAAGTTAGAGTCAATTCCAGCCAGATTGTCAAAGGTAAACAACCAGCCAAGTCCTTTCGTATTACTGGGATGATCTAACTCATCAGCAGCAGTAAACATGTATTCCACAGCAGAGCCACCATTAAGCGTGAACACCACTGTGTCACCTGTCAGACTCCAGTCAGGATCATCATTGTTATTAAACCAGATCTCATCCATTGAGGTACTCTCATTGAACGTGAAGATCAGAGCCTCACCCGCCTGGTCTATATTGTCATCGGCACCGGCAGACACAGGATTACCACAAACATTGGCACCGCTGCCAGAAGGGGTACTTGGACCCGTTGATGTAACACCGGAACTACATACACCTAAGCCGGCATCACCAGCATCGAAATACACATATGTAGAGGTATTATTCGGGCTGTCACTCACACCTGAATTTGACCTGGCGGTTATATCAATATCAACACCGAAAAGGTTAGGTGCAGTATTCGTATTCCACGTGGTAAAGGCACTCTCACCCTGCGAGCCATCAGCGATAGCCTGGAAGTTGATTAGTGTAGCCTGTGCTGAACTCGTAGCAGCCAGCAATCCAGCTGAGATTAATAATTTGTTAATTTTCTTCATTTCTATACTCCGTTGTAAACCAGTTGTGCTTGCTAGTAATAAAGCAACTTTGATGCCAGATTTACAACTTATTGTTTTTTATAATAAAAACATTGATTGACGCATAAGAAAAATAAGCAACTGTAATATTTTTGAACGGTTATTAAACGAGTCATATAACTCAACACGATATTTTTAATGTAACCAGTTGATTTTCATATGAATAAGCAATTGTAAAATATTATTACACCCTTTTTTTCATTTTTCACGGTGCCGCCACAAGCCTTAATCTGAGCAATTAAAAGCATTAATTACAATGAGTTGTGATCATATTGAACAGTACGTGAGCACCTGATAGTCACTCCATTGCCCCGTCTTTAACATCCCCAACGCAGCATAATAAAATCCGAAGCACTTCCGCCTCCTCTCCGAGCAACTCCCTCCACTTAAATACCTCCTTTAAGAATTATTATTGCGTTTTGATACTACAATCTGAACTTATATCGTCTCTATCACGCTCCTTTTTAAAATCAGTGATTGCAAACGATCTTATTAAATGGCTCAATACCGACCAAACCAGCCTGAAGGCTCTATAAACGGATTACTATGTGCGGAATTACTGGTTTCTTTGGAAACCATCAACAATTTAACCCTTCACTTCTGAAAAAAATGAACCAGTCCATCTACCACCGGGGCCCCGATGGTGAGGGCTACCACATGGGAAGTGGTGTAGGCCTGGCGATGCGTCGATTAAGCATTATTGACCTCGAAGGTGGAGATCAACCCATCTATAACGAAGATAAAAGTATCTGCGTCGTCTTCAATGGTGAAATCTATAATTATCAATCTATCAGAAAAACACTGATCTCCCAGGGGCATCGGTTCCGTACCCATTCAGATACCGAAGTGATCGTCCATCTCTATGAACAGGTCGGCATTGATTTTGTTAACCAGCTACAGGGGATGTTTGCTATCGCCCTGTGGGACAGCAACATCAACAAAGGTTATGTATTTCGTGATCGCCTCGGCATCAAACCCTTATACTGGTCTCAGGCGGGAAACTCTTTGCTGTTTGGCTCAGAACTCAAGACCATCCTCTGTACAGGGATCATCGAACCTCGACTGAACTACCAGGCACTGGATGCCTTTTTTGCATATACCTATATCCCCAATCCCTTAACCATCTACAGCGATATTCATAAACTTCGCCCTGGTCACTATATCGAATACTCCCAGGGAGACATCAATACACATCAGTATTGGGACTTCAGCTTCACCGATGAGGTTCCACAAAAGACCGATACCTCGCATCTTGATACCACCGAGCGGCTGATCACCGATTGTGTAGAATCACATATGGTCAGTGATGTCCCGGTCGGCGCATTTCTTTCGGGTGGAGTCGATAGTAGCTTAATCGTCGCACTGATGGCAGAACACACCACCGAGCCCATCGAGACATTCACCATGGCTTTCGACGGTTTATCCGTCCCTCTGCTGGACGAAAGACCGTATGCAAGAAAACTGGAGGGTCTTTATGACATCAACTTTAATGAGTACACAGTAAAACCCGAAGTGGAAGATATTATCGCGAAACTCACCGACATCTTCGATGAGCCATTTGCCGACGACTCCGTCATACCCAGTTACTATGTTTCCAGGCACACCAGCCAGAAGGTCAAAGTTGCTATGTCGGGCCTGGGTGGCGACGAACTGTATGCCGGCTATTATCGTTATATCGGTTTTCAGCTGAGCGAAATCTACTCTAAAATCGTTCCACGGTTCATCCATAAAAATATCATCGACCGATTGATCCGGTTACTGCCTGAGCTTAAATCAGGCGGTGATAAAATTGATCATATCAAACGCTTCAGCAAATACGCAGCAAAAGGACCAGCGTTGAGGTATGTCGGTTATGTCTCAAGCCTGGATCATGATGAACGAAGTGAATTACTGTATAACGCAGGAACTACAGAGAAGATTGATTTTAATAAAACAGATGCGCTCATCACCGACCATTTCGAGACGGCTGGCTCTGAAGATATCTTGTCAAAAGTGCTGTACACCGATATGAAAACATACCTGCCGGAAGATATCCTCGCACTGTCAGACAGGATGAGTATGCATTTTTCTTTAGAGCTACGAGTACCGTTTATCGACCACCGACTGGTCGAGGAGTCGACCCACATCCCTTCACGACTCAAACTCCATAAGAACTGCGCAAAGATTATTTTAAAAGATATCGCACGAAAATTTATTCCAGGAGAGATCATCGACCACAAAAAACAGGGCTTCGAAGCACCCATGGGGGCCTGGTTGAAAAATGAGTTAAAAGCCTATTCCGAAAAAATGCTGCTCACCGATAACGAGAAGTTCAACCAACTCTTCAGGAACAGGGGCATTAAAACACTATTGGAGCAACACCAGAGTGGGCAGAAAAAAAATAATAAAATCCTCTACTCACTCATCACGTTTAAGAGCTGGCTGGATAAAAATCCTGATATCAAATTGTAGCCTCTAAAACCAGAACTGGAGTGCGTACATTTTTTAGTCATCGGCATAAATCCTGCCCTATCCATGAAAGTAAAGATCGTTTATCTTTAAACCACTACTGCCAGTAGATAAAAGTACCCTAAGTGACAACGACTACCTCGATCTTTTTCTGACGCTACGCGTAAAGAGGGCAGAAAAGAGGGAGAGGCTGCGAGCCAGAAAATAAAAATAAAAAGTATAAGTATTGAATAGCACATAGGTAAAACCGTGCCTGGAAAATTTTATCGATGAGGACAAAAAACACAGGCCGATAATAGAACCAGATACTAACGTTATAACAGTAACCTGCTCTCGGCTGGTAACGATCAATACTAGCAAAAGGAGGTGCAGCGCAATAAACATCAGGGTTAACATCGCCACTTTCGAGGAAAGCACAGTAGAAAGACCAGTCCAGTCACCCCGTCCATGCCAGATCTCACTCTTGATGAAATTCATCAGGGTTTTTGGTGCGCCATGATGAGTGATGACCAGTTCCGGGAAGCTGATTATTCTGGCTCCTGCTCTGGTCGCATCCACACAGAAATTAAACTCTTCTGATGTTTCCATATGCTCAGGAAACCCGTTAACCTGCTCGAACAGGGCCCTGGATGTAATAAGATGGCAGGACCCTATATGTGTCGGTGATTCCTCTTCAGATTTAGGCTCAAACCAACGCTTCATCAGCAGGCCCGATTGCTCGGGAATTTTGGGATGTGAACCGCATATCCGAAAAGGCTCTCCATCAAAATTCTTGATCACCCTTGAAATATGCCGGGACCATTCGGCCGTCAGGGTGATATCTGCATCGATAAAGACCAACACTCGTCCACTCGAATTTTTTACACCTGCATTCCTCAGTGCAGCGATGGTCTTGAGAGCTGAGCCATCGATGACCGTTGCTCCTGCAGAAACCGCCAGTGCCGAGGTCCTGTCAGAAGAACCATGGTCGACAACAATAATTTCATAGTCAAATTGATCCGGCATCCATTTGTTTATGGACCGTATGGTATCAGAGATAAACTGCTCTTCATTGTAGGCCGGGATGACGACTGAGATATCCATTATGGTCTGCTCACTCTCTCTGCCAGACGGAGTGCGAGCTGCCCGATAGTCAATCCGGTATTGGCATAAGAGTTTTCCTGTATGACCGAACCGTCACAGACATAGACATTATCACAGGCCCTCAACTTGAGGTCCTTGTCCAGCAGCTCATCGGCAGTACCACCCAGAGAGATAGTTCCCGAATGATGTGCACCTGACCATAACCACTGCTCAGTAATCGGCAACTGGATATTTACTTCATCAGACACGCTCATCATCGACACACTCACCTGTTCCAACATATCATTATATACTTTCATTTCTTCTTCAGTGATCGACCAGTCGATATTTAAAACCTCACCGTCATAGGAAACCTGACCGCTCCCTCGTTTTTGTTCGAAATAAAAGAGTACATTAAAGATTCGGCTTCTGATAGTCACACCAAAAAGATGGGAGAATATCTCTGCAATAATATCAGGATGAAAGATCTTGAATGAAAAGGCATTTTTTATCCTTTCGAATCCGCTGCTCGCTCCCAGCAATGATTTGTATTTGTAAATTGAAAGCCTGTTGGTCATGGTGAGTGCTGGTCTGAAAAAGGCGAAACATGTATATCGCCCGCACTGACTCTTGTACCTGGCAGCGGTACAATACTCATAGTCACCCTTGTCATGCATCGCAAATTTATGCATAGTTCTGGCAAGATGTTTTTTTATCTTCACCTTACCCACAAATCCCAGCGGATGATCAATCAGGCCACGACCTACATCCTTGCTTGACACACCCAGCACTGACAGGACCTTTCCTATTAACCGGGGCGTTCCAAAAGTGCCTGCAGAAATAATAACAGCATCAGCATTGATCCTATGCTGTTCATACCCTGAACGAAAAGTAACGGCTGCTATAGACTTCCCTTCGCTTTCAAATTCAATATTTTCTACTGAATAATACGAATCTACTGCCGCATCGACTTCTAGCCGTTGAAATTTTTTTGGATAGAGCAAGCAATCGATGCCCTCTTTAAACACGCCCAACTTCTCAGACTCGCGACTCATATCAGAAACCACATTTTCATACTCGGACGTATATGACTGGTTCGGAAAAAAAAGCCTGGAAGCGGCCTTATCTGCATATGGCTTTACCTCGTCTAGCAATTCACTGAAATATTCGGAACTGACATCTTTCGTATTTATCGGTATCAATCCATTGTGCCAGAGATTTGTTGTCCCGCCACCACCAAAGCAAAAAGTTTTAACTTCGGCCAGTTTCTTTTTTATGAAATTGATTCTTGGATAACTGACTTTATCTTTATCGCCCAGTTCCAGTAAAACGACATTCGCTTCTTTGACAGATTCATTACATACCAGGGACCCTGCCAGGCCAGCTCCAATTACAACTACAGTTTTTTTCAATTAACTACTCCATCCACTAATCATAATAGAAGCGCCACTACTGAAAGAACCTGTCACTGCTTCTCTAGCCAGCCCGATCGACCCTGGTTGCAAACCCTCGCGGCTCATTCCTGTCTGGCACCTAATCTATGTATTAAAATACCGATGAGATGATCGATCTTTTTATAAACCGATGAGAACTCAGACACATCTTTCCGATATGGATCTGATATCTCATTGTCTCCCCCTCCCAGGTTACCCAACAGAAAACATTTATGGAACGTATCGGGCCACGTCTCCAGGATATAGAGTATATTTTTTTTATCCATGCAAAAGATTAACTGACTACTCTCGATCAGTTGTTCATCTATTAACTGTGATTGGTTTAATTCAAGATCAACGTCATATTCTCTTGCGGCTTCTATAGCCTCTGCAGGTGAGGGTCTTCCAGATCTGCCGCCATAACCAGCACTTACAGCCGCATTTTTACCGGATGTTTTACGCATCCAGCTATGATAGGCAAATGGACTTCTGCATATGTTTCCAAAACAGACGAACATCACCTTCCCTTTGGATAAAAACTTACGGTAGAACCAGAGCCTCACGTTCAGGAGCCTGCCAAAAAATGGATTACATAAAAGTGTAACCATCACTTTCAACTTTATCTTTTTAAAAATCCTGGATGCCAGATTGATAATTAACCGGTATACGACAACGATGCCTGGTACAGGATCACCCATATTTAACTCATCAAATCGCTCATGTAACAATAACACCTGTTTTATTTCTGAGAGCACCTTAGACAATGGCAGGTGATGTGAATATTTATCACCACCAGATTTTAAATTTTCGATTAGCCAGAATATATCTTTCTCAATATTCCGACAATAAATACCACTTTTGTATGCCTGGGTATTAACTGAGTTTGGACCCTCAACATACATCTGATGTAGCATATATGGGAAATTTGCTTTACTTGCTATAGCCAATGGTAGCGACCCCCAGAAACGGCCATTCACTTCCATCAGCCAGTAGCGCCGCGTATCAGCATCATAACGATACTCAATCATGGCTACACCAGTCCAGCTTAATTTCTTGATCAACGACTTCGAGGCTTGCATGATATCGTTATCCAGAGGAACGCTGACACGGTAGCTACTGGCACCGCCTTTTTCTGGTTCATGGACTCTTAGCCACTGAAAACAATATAACGATTCGCCTCTGTGCGCTAACACACCTACCCCCATGCCAACACCGGGACAGTATTCCTGAATCGATACTCCGGTAAATTTGAGCAGGTTTCCTGCAGCAGCGAGCATTTCATCCTTATTGTACGCGTATTCATGTTTCAACCAGACCATGCCTTCATCGGTATCCACCTTCGAACTCAGCGGTTTAACTACTACAGGATAACTCAGCACCTGATCAACGATTTCACTTGCATCCTGACGTTGCTTAAGGACAAAACCTTCAGGTACAGGAATGCCGATTTCCTGTGCTATATCGAATGTTCGTTCTTTATAATAAATATTCTCCCATGAATCTGCATCAGGGAGCGCTATCCTGGCGATATCTAACAACCATCGGTTATTATGAATAGCATGGCAGGTATAATCATCCGGAGGAATAACCAGGTCATAGTGGGTCTCTTTTAAGTGTGATGCCAAGGCTTCGACCCAGTTTGCGACATCCATCTTATCGGGCAATGTGACCGTAGACATCAAATAGCGACTTCGGACAAATGGGGAATTCTGGTTATCTTCAACGCTGGCAACTACATTGACACCGGCCAAACCTAAACCACGGATCACTGCGTAATCCCTGGTAGTACAACTTCCCAGAACAAGAACTTTTGTACCTTTTTGTCTCATACTATTGCCTCAAACATTTGCGTACACAGCCACCGGTAAATCTACAGGGCACCGGTTATCTGTAGCCATGGAATACTGCGTTAACGATAAACGAGCTGCGATGATAGCTGCCTGCATTAAAGAAGGCCTATGATCTATGTGATGACAGGATACTTTATGTATCAGGACAGGGACTGGCTTTTTCAAAACTGACAGAAGTGATTCATCACGTTAGATATCTGTAGATATCGTAAACTTTATAAATAAACCGTAAAATCGGCGATCTGATCACTTCCAGTGTATATAAGCGGTAGCTTTCTCCATTAAACCTCTTTTTATAAAATGAATTCTTGCCATAACCCGCCAGAAAATCAAAATAATTTATACCTTGTGTATCGAACGCTTCTTCTATCGCATACCCCAGCTGTATGTTTCCCATCGATACCTTTTTATCTTCGAGCTCGGCAAAACCCAGCTGTATGTTATAACGAACACCTTTGTAATCGATGTTATATATTATAGAAACATTTTTACCATCCAGTAATATTTCACTGAATTTTACGATAATTACCGGTGTTTCTATGGATACGAGGTTTTTGAGAAAAAGTATTGCCTGCTCATCAAAACAGGGTCTCCCCCATCTTTTGAGGTGGAATTCATTAAGAATGTTTACGGAATTTTCCTTACTTGATCCTCTTTCACTAACAACCGATACCTCTCCTGATTTCTCCAGCCTTTTCCTTCTATTAAAGCAAGACAGGCGTATATTTTTGCCCAATTTTTTCTTATAAAGTTCAAATGACCCGGAAGTATCGACGGCCACACCCACATCCTTTAATGTCGCCCGGACGTATAAATCCTTCATGAGGGCCTTATTTGTCAGATGTGCAAAAAGGATAGAATTTGTTCTAATGTCCGGGAATAACGCCTTGGACCAGCCACCGTCTGCAAATATGTGAGATAGTAATAATCCGACGATTTCTGGACTGTTCGAATCATAGATAAAATCAAGATATTCACTCCTGACCGTCTCTCTCATCGTGGCACTGCTGCCGATGAGCTGGATTTTATTATACTTAAACAATCCTTTTGTTACTGAATATTTATATCTATACAAAGGAGCCAATCCGACCAGCTCACCCGATTTATTTCTGACCAGGATTAAATATAATTCGCCATCCAGCTCTTTCGCCCATGTGTGCCACCAGGCGTATTGCCACTCCCACGTGTTGAACAATGTCGCATTATCGTATCTATCGAGCAAATGAGTCCATTCATCTTTCATCGATGAAAATTGCCCCTCCGTCGATCGTTCAACAATATAGTTATCTAACATTTCTCAGATTTTATTATGTACTGTAACTTCTTAAATATATTCTTTATCTTGCTCTCAACAAATCCAAGAATAAGACGAGCGAACGTAGCGAGATCGGTCAATGTCAAATTCGCAAATTTTATCCTGCGTTTAAAAGGAGAATAAGATTCATTTGATGACGGCCTTCCTGATCTCGATGCAAACAGTGAGCGGAGACTATTTATCTCATCTATCCACATGCTGCTCGAACAAGCTGCATTAGCCACATATGAATATCGCATGCAGTTCAGGACATAATACAGTGACAAATTTATATTTGAAGCTGTCGATATGTAAGACTGATAATCATTTCTCCCTACCGTCGGCTCGATGGCATAATAACGATTGGTCTCGCTATGCTTTTTAAATTCGATAGAACCCAGCCCTTTCAACCCGGACCGTAACATCACATCTTCACCAAGGGAAGACAACTCATCATCCTCGATCGAAACACATGTTGCGGTTGAACCTGACAGCACAGGCCACTGCAAAAGCTTACGACCTGCCATACTGATACATTCGCTCTTTTCATCTATGTGCAAGAGTACGAAATAAACGTCTTCATCACCACCCGGGACCCACTCTTGAACAATATAACTATCACTCAAACTGAAAATATCAGACGGGACTTTATTTATATCAGTTTCATTTTCAACAAATATTAATTTGTCATTAGGGAATCTGTTATCCCACTTATCAGTCCTGACCAATGGTTTTATGATAGCCGGGTAGTCTAGATTTTTAAATGCACTTTCTAGCCCGGCACTATCATTTGCTATCCGGGATTCAGGAACCAGGATATCATTAGCGATAGCCCAGGAATGAAACAATGTCTTATCCATAAGATCATCTATAACGGAAGGATCAGGGATTAAAAACGTATAATACTGAGCCAGCTCATCTCTGTTCTTCGATACATATTCAACCGCACTATCCTGCGACAGTAGCAGGACAGGCCGTATGCCCCTGGCATTGTTTTCCTCCTGGATCTTTATTGAAGCCGCCACCAGACATTCGACATCAAAGTCGCCACAGAACACCTGTTCCCATAATCGTGATTTACTGTATAACGAATCTCCGGAGGCTGCATGCCCATATACCAGGAAACCGGCATTCTGCAGCGCACGCGCAGCATCATAACCCGTCAGAGTATCGGCTCCATTTATGAGAACCTGCCCTTCATACAACTTGTTATAACACTGAAATATCATTTCATAACAACTTCGAACATATCGTCAACTCAGTTTCATCCATCAATATAAACCACATTACGGAAAGCACTCTGGATTAAATACCTGTCCAGGACTAACAATACAGACCATGAGTCATAAACTTATTCTTCCTTTTGAGATTCATACCATGCCTGAAACATGAGGATCCCCCATAGCTGAAATGCATGGTCATCTCGGCAGGCAATATGGTCCTCCCATTTATTACGGACGATATCGACATTCCAGAAACCTTCTGTTAGCAAGCGTGAAGGTTCAAGCAGAGACTCCGCCCATTCTCTTAATTCTCCACGTAACCATTGTCCGATCGGTGCGGCAAATCCTGCTTTTTCCCTATCGATAAGTTTCCTCGGGACATAACGATATAACACATCTCGCAACACCTGTTTCCCCTGTCCACCAGTAACGTTTATATCGATCGGCAACCCGAGGGCAAACTCGACTATTCGTCTATCTAATAACGGAATGCGTGTTTCCAGGCTACATGCCATCGATGCACGGTCAACTTTAACCAGGATATCATCTGGCAGATAACAACGAAGATCATGCCACATCATTTTTTTATAGAGGCTATTTTCTACCCCCTCTGGTACCATGTCATTCATGGCGTACATCGGCTCACCCGCTCGCTGGACCAGTAGCTCCGGTTTGTTCCAGTAAGACATAATCTGTCGGTAAAATTCGTTAAACTCACTGATCGATAAGAGCAATCGTCTTCTTTCAATTTTTTCTGTTAGCTCCTCGACGGTTCGATAACGCTGCGAAGGTATTAATAATCTGATTAATTTTGACAGTAATTCAGGAGATAACCAGCTTGCTAACACCAGTAGCTTATTTGCCAGGATGGCCGTCGGCGCATTCTGTTTCGACCATGTTTTTTTTGTATCAAAGTACTGACTGTACCCACAGAAAAGCTCATCGCCTCCATCACCGGACAATGCTACTGTCACATCTCGCCTGGTCATCTCTGCGACCAGATAGGTCGGTATCTGTGACGAGTCAGCAAAAGGTTCATCGTACATTTCCGGGAGACGGGGTATGATATCTAATCCTTCTTTTGCCGTAACATACAATTCCGTATGATCAGTCCCTAAATGCCGGGCTACAGCCTTAGCATACTCAGCTTCATTATATTTTATTTCATCAAATCCGATCGAAAAAGTTTTGACTGGAGAGTTTGATATCTGTTGCATGATCGAGACGACAAGCGAGGAATCTACACCGCCTGACAGGAATGCACCCAGTGGCACATCTGATATCATCTGCTCGCTGATGACTTCCCTGAGCAAACCATCCAGCTTGTCAGCAGCCTGTTCACATGTCATTGACACACTCTCAGACTGCTCGAACTGGCTGGACAGTGACCAGTAATGTACCGGCTCCGGCAAGATACCCACATGCTGATCCGACAGGTTAAAACATATACTCGTAGAAGGCGGTAATTTATATATCCCCTTATATATCGAATGCGGTGCCGGGATATAATTATGCCTCAGTAATAATGTCAGAGAATCACGATTGATCTCACCCTCCCAAAAAGGAAAAACCCGTAAAGCTTTCAGCTCTGATGCAAAGACCAGGCGACCATCAGACCATCCATAGTACAGCGGTTTTTCACCTAACCGGTCTCGTGCTAATACCAGCTGTTGCTTTTCACGGTCATATACAACAAAAGCAAACATGCCGGAAAATAGCTCCAATGAATCATCTATGCCATATGCATCAAAAGAAGCAAGCATGGTCTCCGTATCTGATAGCCCCCTAAAAACAGACCCGTTTTTTTTCAGGCCTTCCCTGATCGTTTTAAAATTATATATTTCTCCATTAAAAGCGATGATATAACGGCCCGAAGAGGAAACCATAGGTTGCGCCCCCAGTGGGGATAGATCCTGTATCGACAATCTTCTATGCACCAGACCGATACCCGCTACCTCATCCAGCCAGACATCTGAATCATCAGGCCCCCGGTGCCGGATAGACTGACCCGCTTTTTTTAGAACAACCTCAAAATCTTCTCCCATAAGTGATCCCGGAGAATACAAACCTGCAAATCCACACATACCAAATTCACCTATTCAAACGAGACATTGATTTTCTAAGCTGTGATTTCAACC